>NZ_JAUQTX010000124.1:0-19209 GCF_059803775.1 Azospirillum sp. UFLA03-27
GTTATAGTCTCGTGGGCTCGGAGATGTGTATAAGAGACAGGTTAGGGAGGGGGCAAGCACAGCTCCGCTCAAACCCCCAAATACCGGCGTTCCAGATGCCGCCGGAACACCGACGCGTCGAGCGGACGCCCGGTGGCGGCAATCAGCAACTCGTCGCCGGACGCATACAGGCAAGCCTTGCCGTGCACATTCGCCCCCAGCCACGCCACCAACGGCCCGAGGTCGCCGCGGGCCAGCGCCGGGCGGATGTCCGGATCGGCCTTCGCCGCGGCCTCGAACAGCTGGGCGGCGGTCATGGCGCCCAGCGTGTAACTGGGGAAGTAGCCCCAGGCGCCGGACGGCCAGTGGATGTCCTGAAGGCAGCCCAGCCGGTCGTCCGGCGGCGTGACCCCGACCAGCTCCCTCATGCCGTCGTTCCAGGCGCCCGGCAGGTCGGCCAGCGCCAAATCCCCGGCGATCAGCGCCTTCTCCAGGCGGTAGCGCAGGATGATGTGCGCCGGGTAGGTCACCTCGTCGGCGTCCACGCGGATGAAGCCGCGCTCCACCCGGCTGTAGAGGCGGCGCAGGTTGTCCGGCTCCCAGGCCGGGCCGGAGCCCCCGAACGCCTCCTGCGCGACCGGGGCCAGCCAGCATAGGAACTCCGGCGAGCGGCAAGCCTGCATCTCCACGATCAGCGATTGGCTCTCGTGCACCGCCATGCCGCGGGCCAGCCCGACCGGCTGGCGCAGCCAGTCGCGCGGGCGGCCCTGCTCATAAAGGGCGTGCCCCGTCTCGTGCATCACCCCCATCAGAGCCTTGGTGAAATCGTCCTCGTCGTAGCGGGTGGTGATGCGCACGTCGCCGGTGGCGCCGCCGCAGAAGGGATGCAGAGACACGTCCAGCCGCCCGCGGGTGAAATCGAACCCTGCCGCCCGCATCAGCCGCTCGCCCAACGCCTTCTGGTTGGCGACGGCGAACGGCCCCACGGGCCGCAGCGGCGCCGGCTCGGCGGCCTGACGGTCGAGGACGCGCCCGATCAGGTCCGGCAGGAAGCCGGCCAGACCGGCGAACAGGGCGTCGATCCGCTCGGAGCGGGCACCGGGGTCGTGCTCGTCCAGCATGGCGTCGTAGGGCGACAGGCCCATGGCCGCCGCCTTGGCCTCGCCGCACTCCCGGACGCGGCGCAGCACCTCCGACAGGCTGGGCAGCAACTTGGCGAAGTCGCTCTCCGCACGCGCGGTGCGCCACGTCATCTCGCAGGCCGAGATCGCCTTGCTGGTCGCCTCGATCAGGTCGCCGGGAACGGCGGTGGCGTGGCGGTGGGTGCGCCGCATCTCCCGCAGATTGGCCGCCTGCCAATCGTCCAGCCCGCCCGCCTCCTCGGCCTCCGCCAGCCAGTCGGCCACGCGGGGGTCGGTTTGCAGCTCGTGGGCCAGCACGGTCAGGGTGGCGGTCTGCTCCGCCCGCCCGTCGCTGGAGCCGTCGGGCATCATGGTCTGGCTGTCCCAGCTCAGGATGCCCAGGGCGTCGCCGATGGCGGCGATGCGGGCGAAACGGCGTTCCAACTCCTGATAGGCGGCTGTCATGAGGCGCAACTCCTAGGATGCCGGACCGGTCCTCCGGCGTTGGGACAGCACATAGACGACGACCAGCGTCGCGGCGAGGCTATACCAGGTGAACGCGTATTGCCTATGGTTGTTGGGCAGCTCGACCAGGGGCTGAATCCCATTCAGCGGCGCGTTGCCGCGCGCCGGGTCGGGAGTCATCTCGACCGCCAGCGGGGCGACCTTCTCCAGCCCGGCGGATGCCGCCATGGCCGGCGGGTCCAGCCGCATCCAGGATTCCGCCCCCGGCCGGTTGCCCGGCTGGAGCCAGCCGGCGGGCTGCGGCAGACGGACCAGACCGGTGACGGTCACCGACCCCTCCACCCGGCTCTCCGGACGGCTGGCCGGGGTGCGCTTGTCCATGGGCAGGAAACCGCGGTTGACCAGCACCACGCCGCCGCCGTCCGCGGCCGGGCGCTGCAACGGGGTCAGCAGCTCGTAGCCCGCCTGCCCCTGCCGGGGCCGGGCCACCAGCAGCAGTTCCTTGTCGTTCAGGAAGCGCCCGGTGACGGTCACCGGACGGAACTCCAGCGCCTCCGGATCGGCGATGGCGGAGGGCAGCGGGATGGGGGCGGCGTGCAGCCGCTGCTCCACCCGGCGGACCAGATCCTCCTTCCATTCCAACCGCTGCATCTGCCACGTGCCCAGCCCCAGCATGACCAGCACGGCGGGCACGGTGATCAGCGTCGCCCACAGCGAGGGGCGGAAGCGGCGGGGTTCGGCGGCGGCGGTCATGGTCACTCGTCCGGGTCCTCCAACTCGTTGCGGCGGTGGCGGTACTGGAGCGCCACCACATAGGCCTTGGCCGGGCGCAGCATGCCGAGCGCCAGCCCGAGCACGACGATGCTCCAGACGACGGCGTGCAGCCACAAAGGCCAGTCCACCGTCATCGACACCCACAGCGCCACCGGCACGACCAGAAAGCCCAGGATGAAGATCAGGAACACCGCCGGCCCGTCGCCGCTGTCCTGCCGGGCGAGGTTCAGGTTGCACACCGAACAGCGCTCGTTGACGGTCAGATAGCCGTGGAACAGCTTGCCCCGTCCGCAGCGCGGGCAAGCGCAGCGCAGGCCGGCGATCAGCGGCGACGGGCTGGTATGATAGGTGCTCAAATGATCCGCCTCCCTCCAGGAATGGGAAGCCCCTCTCCCCTGATGGAGGAGAAGGGCTTCGCAAGGCGACAGGGGGGATCGATCAGTGGCCGCTGGCGGCGCCCAGCGACCCCCACCAGTAGATCGACACGAACAGGAACAGCCAGACCACGTCGACGAAGTGCCAGTACCAGGCCGCCGCCTCGAAGCCGAAATGGCTCTGCGGGGTGAAGTGGCCCTTCATGGTGCGGAACCAGCAGACCGCCAGGAAGATCGTCCCGATGATGACGTGGAAGCCGTGGAAGCCGGTCGCCATGTAGAAGGTCGACGGGTAGATGCCCTGGGTGAAGCCGAAGGCGGCGTGGGCGTATTCCCAGCCCTGGAAGAAGGTGAACATCACCCCCAGCAGGACGGTCAGGCCCAGCGCGCGCGACGCCTCCTTGTTGCGGCCTTCAAGGATGGCGTGGTGCGCCCAGGTGACGGTGACGCCCGACAGCAGCAGGATCAGCGTCATCATCAGCGGCAGGTGGAAGGTCTCCAGCACCGTGATGTTCGGCGGCGGCCAGACGCCCTGCGGGTTCTCGGCGAACACCTTCGGGTAGAGCGCTGCGTCGTAGAAGGCCCAGAAGAAGGCGGCGAAGAACATCACCTCCGAGGCGATGAACAGCGCCATGCCGTAGCGCAGGCCGATCTTCACCACCGGGGTGTGCGCCTTCTCGCGCACCGCCTCCTTGATGACGTCGCGCCACCAGCCGAACATCACGCCCAGGATGGACACGAAGCCGAGGGCTGCCAGCAGCCAGCCGCCGCCGTGCATGTAGATGACCATGCCCGTCGCGAACAGTCCGGCCGCGAAGGCGCCCAGAAGAGGCCAGGGGCTCGGCTTCACCAGATGGTAGGGATGCGGGATGCCGGCGCCCTCGCCCGCGCCGTGCGCGGAGGCTGGGGGATGCGGCATTTGCGCGTGCGTGATGTCGGCCATCGTCTCTTTCCAACCCCGGTTTGTTTCGCCCGATTTCTTCGTTCAGCCCTAATTTTCTGTTCAGACTGTCTCTTTTTTAAACTGCGTCCTCAGTTCGCCGCGGTCCCGGTGCCTTTCGCACCCGCGGCCTGCGTCGCGTGCTGCGCCAGCACCTGGGTCTCGTCCTTGGCGCGGAAGAAGGTGTAGGACAGCGTGATGGTGGTCACGTCCTCCATCGCCGGATCGTCGGCCAGGGCCGGATCGACGAAGAAGGCCACCGGCATGTCCACCGACTGACCGGGCTCCAGCACCTGCTCGGTGAAGCAGAAGCACTCGATCTTGTTGAAGTACTTGCCGACCTTGTCCGGCGTGACGTTGTAGAGCGCGGTGCCCACGGTGGCCCGGTCGGTCCGGTTGGCGGCCTGATAGACGGCCAACCCCATCTCGCCCAGCTTCACCGTCAGCTCCTTCTGCTCCGGCTTGAAGCGCCAGGGCAGCGACTGGTTCACGTCGGCGTTGAAGCGGACCTTGATGACGCGGTCGACCTGCCGCGCGGGCGCGGCGTCGGCCCGCTGGGTGGTGCCGCCGAAGCCGGTCACCTGACAGAACAGCGCGTAGAGCGGCACCGAGGCGTAGGCCAGCCCGACCATCCCGAAGACGAGGCCGAACAGCCCGGCCATGAACAGGCGGTTCTTCCGCCGGAGCCCCTTGTCGTTTTCAGGCCGGTCGCTCATGGCGCCGTTTCCTCCCCTGCCGTTTGTCCGCTCAACGTCCCGTGGTCAGTGCCCGCCCATCCGCACCAGCGTGATGACGTAGAACATCACCACCAGCCCGATCAGCGCGGCCAGGACCGCGTAGTTGCGCCCGCGCAGCCGCTTGCGGCGTTCCTCGTATGATTCATCCATGATCGTCATGCCCCGCCTCCGGTCGTCAGGATTCCGGTCACCAGATGCTCGCCCATCAGCAGGGCGAACAGCAGGAACAGGTAGAGGATCGAGAAGCCGAACATCTGCTTGGCTGGCTTGTCGTCGGTGGCGCGCAGCACGCGGACCGCGCACAGCACGAAGAAGGCGCCCAGTAGGCTCGACCCGATCAGATAGGCAAGACCGCCGATGCCCAGAAAGTACGGCGCCACGGCGACCGGCAGCAGGACCAGCGTGTAGGCCAGCATCTGCCGCTTGGTGGCGTCCGGACCGGCGACCACCGGCATCATCGGCACCCCGGCGCGCGTGTAGTCGCCGTTGCGGAACAACGCCAGCGCCCAGAAGTGCGGCGGCGTCCACAGGAAGATCAGCAGGAACAGCAGGATGGAGGGCAACTCCACACCGCCCGTCACCGCCGCCCAGCCGATCATCGGCGGGAAGGCGCCGGCGGCCCCGCCGATCACGATGTTCTGCGGAGTCCGCCGCTTCAGCCACATGGTATAGATGAAGACGTAGAAGCCGATGGTCATCGCCAGCAGCGCCGACGCCGCCCAGTTCACCGCCAGCCCCATCACCACGACCGACGCCGCGGCCAGGATCACCCCGAAGGCCAGCGCGTTCTCCGACTCCACCCGCCCCGACGGGATCGGACGGCGGACGGTGCGCGACATCACCGCGTCGATGTCGCGGTCGTACCACATGTTGATGGCGCCCGAAGCTCCGGCCCCGACCGCGATGCACAGCACGGCCACCGCCGCCAGCACGGGATGGATGTGGCCGGGCGCCAGCACGATGCCGGCCAGCCCGGTGAACACGACGAGCGACATCACCCGCGGCTTCAGCAGCTCAATGTAGTCACCCGGCGTCGATCCGGAGACCGGACCTGTCGAGACCCGTTCAATGCTCAGGTCCGTCATTCTGCACTATCCTCCGGCCGGAGGGAGCTTCCCGGCTCCCCCGGCGTTATGGTCACAACCGTTGGTCACTTCACCTGCGGCAGCGTCTCGAAGGCGTGGAACGGCGGGGGCGAACTCACGGTCCACTCCAGCGTGCCGGCCTGCGGCCCCCAATAGGCGGCCTCGACCTTCTCGCCGCTGCGCAGGGTCTTGTACGCGATCCACACGAAGAGAAGCGTGGACGCAAAGGAGAGATACGCCCCGAAGGAGGAAACCATGTTCCAGCCGGCGTAGGCGTCCGGGTAATCCGGGATGCGGCGCGGCATGCCGGCCAGACCCAGGAAATGCTGCGGGAAGAAGACCAGGTTCACGCCGATGAAGGTCGTCCAGAAGTGAACCTTGCCCCAGAACTCCGGATACTGGCGCCCCGACATCTTGCCGATCCAGTAGTACCAGCCGGCGAAGATCGAGAAGACCGCGCCCAGCGACAGCACGTAGTGGAAGTGCGCGACCACGTAGTAGGTGTCGTGCAGCACGATGTCCATGCCGCCGTTGGCCAGCACCACGCCGGTCACGCCGCCGACCGTGAACAGGAAGATGAAGCCGAGCGCCCACAGCATCGGTACCTTGAACTCGATCGACCCGCCCCACATGGTGGCGATCCAGGAGAAGATCTTCACGCCCGTCGGCACCGCGATGATCATCGTGGCGGCGGTGAAGTAGGCCTTGGTGTCGACGTCCAGGCCGACCGTGTACATGTGGTGCGCCCACACCACGAAGCCGACCACGCCGATGGCGACCATCGCGTAGGCCATGCCCAGGTAGCCGAAGACCGGCTTGTGCGAGAAGGTCGAGACGATGTGGCTGATGATGCCGAAGGCCGGCAGGATCATGATGTAGACTTCGGGGTGGCCGAAGAACCAGAACAGGTGCTGGAACAGGATCGGGTCGCCGCCGCCCTCCGGGTTGAAGAAGCTGGTGCCGAAGTTGCGGTCGGTCAGCAGCATGGTGATGGCGCCGCCCAGCACCGGCACGGCCAGCAGCAGCAGGAAGGCAGTCACCAGCATCGCCCAGACGAACAGCGGCATCTTGTGCAGCGTCATGCCCGGCGCGCGCATGTTGAAGATGGTGGTGATGAAGTTCACCGCGCCCAGGATCGACGAGGCGCCGGCGAGGTGGAGCGCGAAGATCGCCATGTCCACCGACGGCCCGTTGTGGCCCAGCGGCGAGGACAGCGGCGGATAGATCGTCCAGCCCGTGCCGGCCCCCTGCCCCACGAAGGCGGAGCCCAGCAGCAGGAGGAAGGCCGGGACGATCAGCCAGAAGCTGATGTTGTTCAGCCGTGGGAAGGCCATGTCGGGCGCGCCGATCATCAACGGCACGAACCAGTTGCCGAAGCCGCCGATCAGCGCGGGCATCACCACGAAGAACACCATGATGAGGCCGTGCGCGGTGATCAGCACGTTCCAGACCTGCCCGTCGCTGACGAACTGCAAGCCCGGCGACTGGAGTTCCAGCCGCATGATGACCGAGAACAACCCGCCGATCAGCCCGGCGATCACCGAGAAGATCAGGTAGAGCGTTCCGATGTCCTTGTGGTTCGTGGAGAAGAACCAACGCTCGACGAAGCCCGGCATGTGGTGGTCATGGTCATGCCCGTGGCCGTGTCCCTGCGCTTCCCCCGGATTGGCGTTTGCCATGTCTCTAACCCTCGCGTCGGCGGAATGATTTTTCTTTGAGGTGCCGCTGCATCCAAAGCATGAGGCTTACTGGACGGCCCCGGCGGACGCCACCTTTGAGGACTGCGCCTCGGCAACGTCGCGCTTGGTGTCGGGGGTGCCGTAAGCGGTCTTGGCCTTCTCGACCCACTGGTTGAAGGCCTCCTTCGAGACGGCCTCGACCGCGATCGGCATGAAGGCGTGGTTGACGCCGCAGATCTCGGAACACTGGCCGTAATAGACGCCTTCCTTCTCGATCCGCAACCACGTCTCGTTGGCCCGGCCTGGCACGGCGTCCTTCTTCACGCCGAAGCTCGGCACCGCCCAGGAATGGATGACGTCGCCCGCGGTGACCAGCACGCGCACGGTCGTGCCGACCGGCAGGATCACGCGGTTGTCGACCTCCAGCAGGCGCTTCTGGCCGGGCTTCAGCTCCGAATCCTGGATCATGTAGCTGGAGAAGGCGATGTTGCCGTGGTCGGGATACTCGTAGTCCCAGTACCACTGCCGCCCGGTGACCTTGATGGTCATCTCCGACTCCGGCACCCGCTCCGCCTGGTAGAGCAGCTTGAAGGAGGGCACCGCGATGACGATCAGGATGATGACCGGAATGACCGTCCAGGCGATCTCCAGCACCGTGTGGTGCGAGGTGGTGGACGGCACGGCGTTCTTCTTGGCGTTGAAGCGCAGCGCCACCCAGGCCAGCAGCCCCGCCACGAAAATGACGATGGCGACGATGATCACCGTCAGCAGGTCGTGGAACGAGTCCATGGCGTGCTTGACCGGGGTGGCCGCCTCCTGAAGCCCCAATTGCCAGGGGTGGGGTTCGGCGGCGGAACCGGTCGCGGCAAATCCACACAAAGATGTCAGCGCCGCCAGAACGGCAGCGTTCAGGGTCTGCGTCTTCATCCCCACCCTCTTCGTTACCCGCCGCCCACGGTCGCGGACGGCGGTCGTCCCTTCCCGCCGGACCCGCCTTCGCCCCTGTTTCCCTGGTGCGTTCCACCCCTGTCGGGCGGTTGCGCGTCCGGGCGTTGCGACGGTGCCGGTCTATGCAGGGATCGTGCCGTTTGTGGGTGGCACGGTCCCCGCAGCGCGAGCTTAACCCTGCACTGCGCTTGGGTACAAGTCAGGCGTCCCTACACGAAGGACATAGGCGCAATGCCGGTTTCGAGCCCGCATCAGAACAGAAGTTGAGCTTCCGTATCGGCTTCGCACTGCGACAAGCTGTCGCAGTTTGATGGTACAGCGAATTGTCTCGGAAAATCAAGTTTTTAGGCTTGCACGTCCCTGGTGTGGGACGCAAGCGACCTTGCGCGGACGGCGCCATCCGGTCGCCGTTTGCGCTGCGGTAACCCACCACCGTGTTAGAACGGAAATGCTCCGCGGCCGTCAGTGCCCGCTGGTGATGACCTTGCGGATTCGGCGCACGCCGGACCAGACGAAGGCGATGACGATGGGAATCATCAGCCCGACGAGCAGGTCGGGATCGACCTTCATCCCGAGTCCCTTCACGCCCTTCGCGGCGTAGCCGACGATGCCGACGAGGTAGTAGCTGATCGCCACCACCGACAGCCCCTCGACCGTCTCCTGCAGGCGGAGCTGGAGTTGCGCCCGCTTGTCCATGGAGAGGAGAAGCTCGGCGTTCTGCCCCTCCACGGCGATCTCCACGCGGGTGCGCAGCAGGTCGCTGGCGCGGGCCACGCGCTGGGACAGCGCCTGCAGGCGCGATTCCACCGCCTCGCAGGTGCGGATCGCCGGAGCGAGGCGGCGGTCCATGAACTCGCCCACCGTGGGCAGCCCCTCGATGCGGATCTCGCGCAGCTCGACGATGCGCTTTTCCACGAGGTTGTAGTAGGCCCGCGCCGCGCCGAAGCGGTAGGCGGTCTCCGCCGCGATCTGCTCGGTCTGGGCGGCCAGCAGGGTCAGCCGGTCGAGCAGTTCCCGCTCGTCGTCCAGGCCGCGCAGGGTGGCGATGCGGGTGGTCAGGTCAGCCAGATCGGCCTCGATCGGGCCGATGCGCGGCAGCACGCCGCGCGCCACCGGCAGGGCCAACAGCGCCATCACCCGGTAGGTCTCGATCTCCAGCAGGCGCTGCACGACGCGGCCCGCCTGGTTGGAGGTCATCGCATGGTCGGCGATCAGGATGCGCGAGAAGCCGTCGCCATGGATGCGGAAGTCGGTCCAGGCCGTCGCCGCCCGCCCGGAGATGCGCGTCCCGATGTAGCTCGGCGAGCCGAACATCGCCGCCAGCATGTTGGCCGAGGGCTCCGGCGATTCGGCGTTGAGCACGGCGACATGGACGCCGACCATCAGCTCGCCCGGCAGCCCGGCCAGCCATTCCTTGGGCACCGCGTTCAGCGCCGGTTCCAGGAAGGGATCGACCAACACGTTCGCCGGGGACACGGCGTTGGGACGGAAGACGGTCCAGGTGGAGAATTCGGTGTGCCGCTCCCACTTCAGGCGGAAGCTGCCGAAGGAGCCGCTGTAATGGGTGGCCCCGGCGGGCGGGCGCGGCACGCCGGCCCAGTCGCACAGCTTTTCCAGATGCAGCCGGTCGGCCTCCGACGCGCCCTCGCCCGACAGCATCGCCAGCATGGTGGCGCGGACCGGGGTGGACAGGACCTCCGGCGGGCGGGTGTGCACCTCGTTGGTCAGGGTCACGCGCAGGGCATGGTTCTTCAGGGGGTGGGCCAGGGAGCGCGCGTCTCCGTTGCCGGTGCGGCCCATCGCCAGCGCGTCGTCGGTCATCGCGGCCATTCCCCTTACAAGCCCCTTCCGCCACAGACGACGAGCCTTGCCGGATGGGCCGCCCGTCGCCACACTATAAGTCTGATCTTTAGACCACATCGCGCGTGCGGGTGCGAGAGCGCCGGTGCCGCATCGTCGTCCTACGATAGACCGATACCCCGGAGTCCCCATGAGCGCGCTTGCCGTCACCGACGATCTGTTCTTCAACCGCGCCGGCCTGGACCGTTCCCGTGTCGAGGGGGTGGTGGCCGACGCGCTGCGGGGGGCGGACGACGGCGAACTGTATCTGGAATATTCGCAGAGCGAATCGCTGGGCTGGGACGACGGCAAGCTGAAGGCGGCCAGCTTCGACACCACCCAGGGCTTCGGCCTGCGCGCCATTGCCGACGAGGCGACCGGCTTCGCCCACGCCTCCAGCCTGTCCGAGGACGCCATCCGCCGCGCCGCCGCGACGGTGCGCGCCGTCCAGGCCGGGCACGCCGGCACCTTCGCCGAGCCGCCCGCCGGCACCAACCGCGCGCTCTACATCCCGGACAATCCCCTGCCCCTGGTCCCCTTCGAGGCGAAGGTGAGGCTGCTGGCGGAGATCGACGCCTACGCCCGCGCCAAGGACCCGCGGGTGCGGCAGGTCTCCTGCTCGATCAGCGGCGAGTGGCAGGCGGTGCAGATCATCCGCGCCGACGGCGTGCGCGTCGCCGACCTGCGCCCGCTGGTCCGGCTGAACGTCTCCGTGGTTGTGGCCGAGGGCGACCGCATGGAGACGGGCGGCCACGGCGGCGGCGGCCGCGTCACCTACGAGCATTACATGCAGCCGGAGACGTGGCGCGCCTTCGTGGACGAGGCGCTGCGCTCCGCGCTGGTCAACCTGTCCTCCGTTCCGGCCCCGGCGGGCGAGATGACCGTGGTTCTCGGCAACGGCTGGCCGGGCATCCTGCTGCATGAGGCCATCGGCCACGGACTGGAGGGCGACTTCAACCGCAAGAAGACCTCGGCCTTCGCCGGGCTGATGGGCCAGCGCATCGCCGCCCCCGGCGTGACCATCGTGGACGACGGCACCATCGAGAACAGCCGCGGCTCGATCACCGTGGACGACGAGGGCACCCCCGGCCAGTGCACGACGCTGATTGAGGACGGCATCCTGGTCGGCTACATGCAGGACCGTATGAACGCCCGGCTGATGGGCATGCGCCCGACCGGCAACGGGCGGCGCCAGAGCTTCGCCTGCCACCCCATGCCGCGCATGACCAACACCGTGATGCGCCCTGGCGCCTATGAGCCGGAGGAGATCATCAAGTCGGTCAAGAAGGGCCTCTACGCCAAGAACTTCGGCGGCGGGCAGGTGGACATCACCAGCGGCAAGTTCGTCTTCTCCGCAAACGAGGCCTATCTGATCGAGGACGGCAAGCTCGGCCCGGCGGTGAAGGGTGCAACCCTGATCGGCAACGGCCCGGACAGCCTGACCCGCGTGTCGATGATCGGCAACGACACGAAGCTGGACCCCGGCGTCGGCACCTGCGGCAAGGACGGCCAGGGCGTTCCCGTGGGCGTCGGCCAACCGACCCTGCGCCTGGACGGCCTGACCGTGGGCGGCACGGCGGCCTGATGCTTCCCTTCTCCCCCCTGGGGAGAAGGTCAGGATGAGGGGGGGCGCCGAAGGCGCGCCACGCCGACTCATCTCGTGTTTTTCTTCGCCCTGCCGGGCGCATCGCCCCCTCACCCAACCCTCTCCCCAGAGGGGAGAGGGCTCAGCATTGGAGGTTCCGCCCGTGTCGTCCCTCGCGCTGGTTTCGACCTTCTGCCCCGACCGCGTCGGCCTCGTCTCGGCGGTCACCGGCCATCTGTTCGGGCTGGGCGCCAACCTGCGCGACGCGACCTTCGCGGTGATGGGGTCCGGGGCGGAGTTCTCGGCGGTCTGCGAACTGCCGGACGGCGTCCCCGTCGGGGAGGTGCAGGAGGGACTGGCCAGCCTCCCCGAACTGGCCGGCGCGCAGATCAAGGTCACGCCCTTCGACTTCGATCCCAACCCCGGCCCGCTCGCCCGCATCACCCACCGCGTGGAGGTGTCGGGCGGCGACCAGCCCGGCCTGATCGCCCGTTTGTCGGAAATCTTCACCCAGTTCGAGGCGAACATCGTCCGGCTCGACGCCCAGACCCTGCCGGAGCGGGAAGGCGGGCACTACACCATCCGCTTCGCCGTCTCGATCCCGCCGGAGCGCGCCGGCACCTGCCTGTCCGCGGTCGCCAACACCGCGGAGACGATGGGCCTGACCTGCACCGCCGAACCGCTGTAGCGCTCCTCTTTCATCACCCCGCCTCTCCCCTCTCCCGGAGGGGCAAGTGATAAAGGTTGCATTCATACGCATGATAATGCCATGGATCGGGAACTCTTCCCGGCAATATCCACCATGGCGTGAATCGCGTTCTCCTCGTCTTGGCGCTGTCCTTCGCCGCCCTGCCCGCTCGGGCGGAGGGGCTTGAGGCGACCCTGTCCGACTGGGGAGCCGTTGGGCTGCTTCAGACACCAACCGCGCGCGGCATGCCGGACGGCACCGTCACTGCGGGATTGACCGCTCTCGGTGGTCTGCACCGGCATGTCTTCGCCGGGGCGCAGCTCCTTCCCGGCCTGGAGGTCACCCTTCGCGACAGCACCTACCCGAGCTGGCACGGCCTCAGCGAGCCGGGGGTGGACGCCAAGCTGCGCCTGCTGCGCGAGGGACCGTGGTGGCCGGCGCTGGCTGTCGGCGGGCGCGACGTCACCGGCAGCGGGCTGGACCTGCCGGGCAAGGGCCGCTTCGCGGGGGAGTATCTGGTCGCCTCGCGCCGCTGGTGGAACGTCGATCTCAGCCTGGGCATCGGCTGGGGTGGGCTCGGCGACTATGGGCATGTCCGCAACCCGCTGCGCTTTCTCGGCGGGCGCTTCAAGCGCGACCGCGACCCGGCGAAGGCGTCGTCCCGCGGGCCGGAGGCGTGGTTCACCGGGGAGCGCGCGGCCCTGTTCGGCGGCGTCGAGTGGCACACGCCGCTGGAGGGGCTCAGCGTCAAGCTGGAATACAGCGCCGACAGCTTCCGCGCCCAGCAGCAGGACGACCCGGCCTTCAGGCCCGGCGTGCCGCTGAACGCCGGTCTTGCCTACCGTCCCTGGAACTGGCTGGAGTTGGGCGCCGGGGTCGAGCAGGGATCGCGCGCCATGCTGCGTCTCGCCGCGCGCTTCGACCCGCGGGAGGAAGGAGGAACCACCGCGCTCACGCCGCCGCCCGCGGTTGGTGCCCGACCCGCCGCGCCGGGCACCGCCCTGGCCGCTCCGGACATTGCGGCCCTGGCTCGGCTTCACCGGTTGCCCGCCCGCGCCGCGCTGATCGACGGCGACCGGGCGGCCCTGTGGCTCGACCCGGCGGGCGCCGGCACCGCTCCGCTGGCGCAGGAGGTGGGCCGCGCCGCCCGCCTGCTGGCCGACGGCGCGCCACCGGAGGTCGAATGGCTGACCGTCGTCTCCGGCAGCGCCGGGCTGGACGGCACCGCCGTCACCCTGTCTCGCCGCGCCGTGGAACAGGCAGCCAGCCACCGCGGCAGCCCCGAGGAAATCTGGCGGACGGCTCGCGTGGACCGCTCCGCCGGTCCTCCGGGGAACTGGGCATCACGGTTGACCTTGACCGTCGTTCCGACCGTGGAAGCCAGTCTGTTCGAACAGAGCGCGCCGCTGGTGCAGCGGACCTACGGCGACACCGTGTTGATTGCGGAACCGCTGCGCGGACTGGTTCTCAGCGGCGGGCTGCGGGTGAACGTCAGCCATAACCTCCACCTCCTCGACACCAACGCCATCCCGGCGGCGGATCCGGTGCGCAGCGACCTGCCGCGCTACGCCGACCGCCTCGCCGCGGTCGAGCGGCTGTACGCGGCGTGGCTGGCCGCGCCCTCCGAGAGCTGGAGCACGCGCCTGTCCGTCGGCCATTTCGAGGAGATGTTCGGCGGTGTGGGAACCGAGGCGCTGTACCGCCCCCTGACGGCGCGCTGGGCGCTCGGGCTCGACCTCAACCGCGTCTGGAAGCGTCCGCCCGACGACGCGCTGCGCCTTGCCCCGGAAAGCGGGCGGAACACCGGCCACGCCAGCCTCTATTGGGAAGCACCGGGGGCCGCCACCACGGGTGTGATGCGACTGGGGCGCTATCTCGGCGGGGATTGGGGCGGCACGCTCGAACTGATGCGCGCCTTCGACGGCGGCATCCGCCTGTCCGCCCAGGTCACTTGGACCGAGGGGCCGGAAGGCGCGCAGAGCCGCTACGGCGGGCGGCTGGAACAGGGAATCGCGCTGACGGTGCCTTTCAGCCCCGGCGGCTCCTGGCCGCCGGACGGACGGCTGGCGACCGCGGTCCGCACCCTTGGACGCGACGCGGGGCAACGGCTGCGCCAGCCATTGCCCCTGTACGACGCGTCGGTCACGGCGGGTTACGGCCGCCTGACCGGATCATGGCCGAGGCTGATGGAGTGAGCCGCGGCGGACCGGTGATCAGCGGATTTCGGAGATCGTACCGGTCTTGGCATCGAGCAGCACGGTGCTCCAGGTGCCGTTAGCCGACTGGGCCTCCGCCACGTAGTTCTCACCCTGCTTGCGGAAGTCGCGGACCGAGGTGAAGCCGGCGGCGCTGAAGTAGTTCAGCAGAGAGGTCTGCATCAGCTCCTTGCGGTTCTGGCCGCGCTCGGCGCGCTGAGCAGTGTTCGGGTCGACGTTCATTATGACCTGCCGGTTGCCCTGCATGGTGTTGGGCATGGTGCCGGTGGCCGAGCCGGTGGTCCCCATAGCGCCGCTGTTCGGCATGCTGTTGTTCATGTTCCCGGTCGAACCATAGGTGCCGGGCGCCCCATAGGTGCCGGTGCTGCCGTAGGTGCCCGCGGCGCCGGACCCAACGGTGGACTCGGCGGTGCCGCTGGTCACACGGTCGGGCATGCGGCCGTCCGGCATCCGGTTCTGGGTCCGGTCGCTCCACGGGTCGGCCCGCTCGCCGGGCAGGCTTTCCACCTGCGGGCTGGTGGTCGGCAGGCCCGACGGGCTGGAGCGCTCGTAGGGAACCTGCGGCGCGTTGTTCTGATAGGTCTGGGCCATCGCGGCGGGAGCGGCCGCCAGGGTCGCGGCGAGAACGGCGAGGGACAGTTTGGCGTTCATGGCATCCTCTTCTCTCGATACGGCGTCTCGCACCGCCGCAGCGGCGCTGCGCCTTTTCGCCCGCCCGGCCGGAACCGAGCAGGCTGGCGACCCGGACAACAGCGCTCGTCGGCCGTTGTTGCGGTCAAGCCAGCGTTATCGGGAAGCCCCTCCCCCTTTTGGAACCGACCCTACCCAAAAAAAGCTCTTTACTGGAGCGGGGTCCGGGAACCTTTCAGAGCGGAGGCGTGTTCTGCACAATACTGATACGCTCTTCACAGAGTAGGACGTTCAACAGACTGCGCGCCGGACGAGCCGTAATGCGCTTCGGACCGAGCGAGGGAGGTTAGGATGCTCTATTGGGCACTTGTTTTCTTCGTGATCGCGCTGATCGCCGGCGCACTCGGTTTCGGCGGAGTTGCGTCAGCCTCTTCGGGCATTGCGCAAATCCTGTTCTTCCTTTTCCTGATCCTGTTCGCGGCGAGTTTGATTCTGGGCCTGGTCAGGCGCCGCTAGACCCAGCACCCGCCCGGAACCGTCCGGGCGGGCGTTTCCCGCAGCGCGCCCGTGTCCGGCCTTTCACGTCTCGAAGGGCCGGGCTCGCGAGTACCCCGAAAGCCTCTCGATGTTAGCCTCGCACCTGACCGGCAACGCCCCACCCGGAGCGTTGCCGGTTTCTGTGTGCGCTCGGCACGAGCGGCTACGGACATGGGCGGCTATCAAACGACGACGGATCAATCGTCGTCGGTCGGGCTATGCCCTTCCATGAGCTGGCGCAGGGCGCGACGGCCGCGCGACAGGCGCGACTTCACGGTGCCGATGGAGATACCGAGAATGTCCGCCGCCTCGCCGTAGGAGATGCCCTCCAGCCCGATCAGCAGGACCACCTCCCGCTGTTCGGTCGGCAGCAGGCCGAGCGCGCGCTTCAGGTCGCGCAGCTCCAGCCGGACGAACTGACCGCCATGGGCGGCGCCGATCGCCGCCTGCCCTTCCCCGTCGATGTCCACGACCGCCTGCCGGCGACGGATGCCGTTGATGTGCAGGTTGCGCAGAATGGTGAAGAGCCAAGCACGCAGGTTGCTGCCGGGCCGCCAGAGATGCAGGCGCGACAAGGCGCGCTCCAGACATTCCTGCACGAGATCGTCAGCCAGCGTGGCGTCCCGCACCATGGCCCGGGCGAAACGGCGCAAACGCGGAATTTCCGCCTCGATCTGTGCGATGATCGCCGGATCGGGGGGCGCCAGCGGCGCCGAAGACGCTTCCGCCGTGTCTTCGACGGCCGGATCGTCAGCTTCGACGCCATCCTCGGCTTCGACCGCAACGTTCAACTCGTCCTCGTCCGCACGGCGGCTTCCCATCACCGGCTTGAGGGCGACGGGGTCAAGCGGCGCGGGGCTGCTTGCCGGACGGCGCAAGGAACTCGCGACGTGGTTCGCCATCGGTGGAACGCTGCCTCCTTGTGTACCGAAAGATGTCCCGATCATTCCGGGCGCGTCTGGAAACGCCCGAACCATCGCTCCGGCCCCGCCTTGCGCCGAATGCGCGCGGGGCATAACCGGATTCTCCAACGACAATCGTCGGTCCATCAGTACGTAATGGCGCACCACAGAGGCTGCCAGTTGGGAAAAAGGCTAAGCCCCTTAACAATTTGGCGAGATTACCCCTAAATGCCATGAATCGTCCGATTGCTCCCGTAGCATTCGATCGGGGATGAGGTATCGTCTCCGGACATACGGGAGGCTTCATGACTTTGCTTAAAAGGAAAAGGCCGGCTGGCTTTCACCAACCGACCTCAAATCTCCTTTGCGGGATAGCCATGTCTATGGCCAACGATGAATTCGCTCATTCATCCATCCGCAGGTCCGCTGCCAGCGGTTCTTCTTCTCTGTGTAGGCGGCGTTTCCGTCCCTTAGCGGAAGTCTTATTTCATTGCGGTCCGCTTCCTCTGTTGGCCGGAACCATATCGCATTACGTCTTTCGTGGACAGCCGGACGTTGGCGCTAGCGCGCCGATCTTCCCGCATACGCCGAAAGACCGGCCGACTTCACCAGTCGGCAAAAGCTGCGTCAAGACGGTGAAAAGCGCGGTGGCTCTGGCCGCCGGTGGGTTGATCGCGTCCTTCCTGACGGCGCTGCCGGCCACGGCCCAGGACGCATCGGTCCAGACGGCGGCGGCCCCACCTCCCGTCTTCCAGAGCACGGGTGAGCGCACGATCCGCGCGCTGGAGGCGCTCGCCAGCAAGGGCAGCGCCCGCGCCCAGTATGAGCTGGCCATGCGCTACGAGGTCGGCAAAGGCGTGAACCGGGACGAGCGGATGGCCCTCTCCCTCTATTGCCGGGCGGCCCGCCAGGACTACGCCGAAGCGGCCTACCGCGCCGGGCGCATGCACATGGCCGGGCGTGGCGCGGTGTCGAAGGACGAGGAGCTTGGCCGCTCCTGGCTGCGCCGCGCCGCCCAGCTGGGCAACGAGGACGCGGCGCAGATGGTCAAGCCGGCCAGCGCCTCAATCAGGAGCGCGGCGAGCAAGGCGCCCGACCGCTGCGAACCGCCGAGCGTGCGCTGGGGCGTGATCCGCATGCCGCCCAAGGAAATTCGCGCCATGGTCACCAAGATGGCCCCCAGCTACGGGCTCGACCCCGATCTGGTGCTGGCGGTGATCGCCGTGGAATCCGGCTACCGCGTGGATGTGGTGTCGGAAAAGAACGCCATGGGGCTGATGCAGTTGATCCCCGAGACGGCGGAGCGCTTCGGCGTGACCAAGCCCTTCGACCCCGAGCAGAACCTGCGCGGCGGCATGAAGTATCTGCGCTGGCTGCTGGCCTATTTCGACGGCAACGTGACGCTGGCGCTCGCCGGCTACAACGCGGGCGAAGGAGCGGTGCTCCAATACAAGGGCGTCCCGCCCTACCGCGAGACGCAGGATTATGTGGTCAAGGTCCACAGCGTCTACCCGCGCCGTGTCCATCCCCACGACCCTGGCGTGGTGCGCTCGGCCGGCCTGCCCGCCGCCAAGCAGGAGGAGGTCGCCGAACTGAGCATCTCCCGCTCCGGCGGCGCTTCGAAACGCTGACACCGAAGCGATAGCCTAAAACGACGACGGCCCGCCGAATGGCGGGCCGTGGATCGTTGATGCCGGAAAGGATGGCGTCCCCTAGGGGATTCGAACCCCTGTTACCGCCGTGAGAGGGCGGTGTCCTAGGCCTCTAGACGAAGGGGACCTTCATCGGGCGAAGCTCGGTTGCCAGCCGAACGAAAGTGGCGTCCCCTAGGGGATTCGAACCCCTGTTACCGCCGTGAGAGGGCGGTGTCCTAGGCCTCTAGACGAAGGGGACAGTCTTTCGTCGTCTGACGACGTGGCGTCGTCGGCGTGGCGGGTTTTTAGCGAACCCACCCTGCCCGATCAAGCCTTTTCTGACAGATCTTTGGCGATTTTCAGAAAAGAGTTCACGACGGCCTGCGGCGTGTCGAAGGCGGTGACCAGACGCAGCAGATCGCCCTCCCAGCGGTAGAAGCGGTAACCCGCCGCCTCCAGCCCGTCGGCCACCGCGGCGGGCAGCCGCAAGAAGACCTCGTTGGCCTCCACCGGATGGGCCAACTCCGCCCCCGGCAGGGCGGCAAGGCCCTGCGACAGCCGGTCGGCCATGGCGTTGGCGTGGCGGGCCAGCCGCAGCCACAGGTCGTCGGCCAGCCAGGCGTCGAGCTGCGCCGACAGGAAGCGGCCCTTGGACACCAGATGCCCGGCCCGCTTGCGCAGGAAGCCGAAATCCTCGGCAAGCGCCGGGTTGAAGAACACGACGGCCTCGGCGGCGAGGCAGCCACCCTTGGTGCCGCCCAGCGACAGAACGTCCACCCCGGCCTTCCAGGTCACCTCCGCCGGGGCACAGCCCAGCCGGGCCACCGCGTTGGCGAAGCGGGCGCCGTCCATGTGCACCGCCATGCCATGCGCGTGGGCGACGTCGGACAGGGCCGCCACCTCCTGCGGACGGTAGACCGTGCCGGCCTCCGTCGCCTGGGTCAGGCTGAGGGCGGCGGGCTGCACCCGATGCACCACGCCGATGCCCGCCCCGGCCAGCGCCGCGGTCAGGGCGGCGGGGGTCAGCTTCCCGCCCTGTCTCTTATACACATCTGACGCTGCCGACGATTATACGC
>NZ_JAUQTX010000125.1:0-19267 GCF_059803775.1 Azospirillum sp. UFLA03-27
GCATACGAGATAGCTGTTATAGTCTCGTGGGCTCGGAGATGTGTATAAGAGACAGCCCCTGCTCGGCGCGGCGTTGCGCGCGCTGCTGCCGCTGCCGCTGGTCGATGCCGCCGCCGCCTGGCTGACGGCGCACACGGAGGAAACGGATGGCGGTGTCGCGGAGATGTCCCCGCTCGGCGGCGGTCCAGCGCGGGGGTTCGACCGCGGCTTGCGGGACCTGTTCGAGGCCGCGCGGCGGTCCGGGAATGCCCCGTCCGGGGTGATGGGCGCCGCCGGCGGATTGGGCGGACGCTGATGGTTCGGATGGTGGCGCGATGAACATGGACACCTTCGCCTTCGCCATGCTGGTCCTGTGCGTCGGCGCCCTCGGCCTTTCCATCGTCTACGAGGCGTCCCGCCTGACCGCCACCAGCAGCCGCAAGGCCTTGACGCGGCGGAAGCTGGATGCCCTGGCCGCCGACCTCGCCACCCTCGGCCGGCAGATCGAGGATGCCCAGGCCGAAGGCGCCGCCCGGCAGGAAGCCATCGACCGGCTGACCGCCGAACGCGGTCGCCTGTCCAGCCTGATCGCGTCGGTCAAGGCGTCCAAGATCGCCCTGGTGCACGAGATCGGCGACGCGCAGAGCGGCGCCCAGCGCTATGAGAGCGAGTTGCGCACCGTTCCGGATTTTGCCCGCCTTGATCCCCGGCGCATGCTGTTCGCGCGGGTGATCTGGGAGCGCCGGAACATCGCCCGCGTCTGGGCCGACACCCCGGACGCCGCGGCCGCGATGCTTCAGCGCGCCTTCAGCACGCGCAACGGAGTCATGTCCTCGCGGCCCGAGACGATCCCGTTGCTCCCGGCCGGAAACGGGGCCGACGACGGCACGCGGCCGGTTTCCCCATGACGGCGATCATCCTCTACGCCGCGTTGCTGCTCCTGGCGGCCAGCGTGCTGGTGAACCGGATGGGCGAACGCCGTGTCCGCGCGGCGCGCAGCGAACTCGTCACCGCCGACAAGGACATCCGGACCTTCGAGCAGCGCGTCCAGGAGGCTCGGAAGACGCTGGAAGCGACCCGCGCAAAATTGGGCGGCCTGGAGGAGGCGCTAACCGAGGCGAAGCGGCAGGCGGAACTGCTGGAACGGCAACTCGACGCGGTGCAGCAGGCGCCGATGGAACTCTTCCACGTCTTCGACCGGCTGGAGGCCCGACCCGGAACCATCTGGGAAGTGGCGGTGCGCCGCGCCCCGGACGCGCTCTACACCAGTGGCGCCATGGCCGCCTCCTGGCGCGACGGACGGGCCTACCTGGTCGTCGCGGCCAACCAGAAGGAAGCGCTGGACCGCGTCGCCCAGCGCTTCCCGCGTGTGAACGGCTACGAGATCGGACCGGTCCTGACCTGCCGCCTGTTCCTGCCCAAGGACGCGACGGAGCGCAAGCGGGCCTGACACGCTCTGTGAGGCGTGCCACAGCGCAGGCGGAACACCACGGCTAGAGTGGAGCCAACACCCTCTCCACCCTGGTGGCCGCCATGACCCGCCGCACCACAACACACGCTCAGCCCCCTTCCCCGCCGCAGCCCGCCAACCGCGAGCGTCCCGCGTCCGGCTTCACGGTCCTGCCTCTCGACGACCGCCGCTGTCCCCGCCGTGAGGTCGCCGTGCTGTGCGAGACCGACAGCGGCCACCGCTGGGACGGGGCTTGACCGGACCGCCCGCATCCCTATATCCCGGTCGCCCTCCCGTGAGGACGACCTCACCACGGCACACCCGTTTCGGGCGTGGGGAGTTCGGCGGGGACGACCCTGCCTCCAATCCATCGGAGGTGTTCCATGTCCTGGGTCATCCTGTTCTTCGCCGGCCTCTTCGAAATCGGTTGGGCCGTCGGCCTGAAGCAGACGGAGGGCTTCACCCGCCTCATTCCCACCGCCCTGACCGTCGCCTCGATGGTCATCAGCCTCGCCCTGCTGGGCATGGCGCTGAAGTCGCTGCCGCTCGGCACCGCCTACGCCGTGTGGACCGGCATCGGGACGGTGGGCACCGTCATCCTGGGCATCCTGCTTTACGGGGAATCCGCCGACATCCTGCGCCTCGGCTGCATCGCGCTGATCGTGGCCGGCATCCTCGGGTTGAAGCTGATCACGCCCTGACCCATCGCCGCCATCAGGCGCGTTCCTTCCGCAGGGCCGCGCGCGCCGCGTAGCCGATTCCTCCGGCCAAGGCCAAGCCGGCGAGGAAGGCGAAACCGCGCGCCGCGGTTCCCGTGGTGCTCAGCGACAGGCGCTCCTCCTGCCCGGTGAAGCGCCCATGCGTGCGGTGCAGGCCGGGCACCGGCTCGAACAGATTGTCGGGCCGGTCCGGCGCTTCCGTTTCCTCCGTCTCCTGTCCTTCGAAGGCGGTGAAGGCCACCCGGTAATCGGCGTAGGCGGGCAGCGCCTGCGTCCCGAGGATCGCCTCGGCGGTGGTGAAGCCCAGCCAGTGCTCCCGCTTGGGGTCCGCCGCCGCCCGGACGATGGCGTGGCCGATGTCGTCCGGATCGAAGATGGCGCCGACCGGCCGCGCCCGCCGTGGCATGTGGCTGCGCGCCCAGTCGAACTGCGGCGTGTTGACGGCGGGCAGATGGACCATGGTTACTTGCAGGCGGCTGCCGTCGTGGATCAGTTCGGAGCGCAGGCTGTCGATGAAGCCGCGGATGGCGCTCTTGGCCCCGCAATAGGCGGCTTGAAGGGGAATGGAGCGATAGGCCAGCGCCGACC
Source organism: Azospirillum sp. UFLA03-27 (assembly GCF_059803775.1). Lineage (NCBI taxonomy): Bacteria > Pseudomonadati > Pseudomonadota > Alphaproteobacteria > Rhodospirillales > Azospirillaceae > Azospirillum > Azospirillum sp. UFLA03-27. The sequence goes on from NZ_JAUQTX010000125.1 coordinate 2,737, forward strand.
CGACCTGAAGGATGAGGCCGCGGTCGCGCGGCAGCATGCGGCGCAGCGCCGCCATCGTGCCATGGACGGAGCCGAGATAGGTCACCTCGGTCACCCGCCGGACCTCCTCGGGCGTCAGGTCGCGGATGCGCCCGAACACCGTCACCATGGCGTTGTTGACCCAGACGTCGATGGGACCGAGCGCCCGCTCGGCCTGCTTGGCGGCGGCCTCCACCGCCTCGGCGTCGGCCACGTCGGCGGGCAGCACCAGCGCCGTGCCGCCGAGCCGTTCGACCTCCGCCGCCACCTCTTCCAGCGCGTCGCGGGAGCGGGCGATCAGCCCGACCGCCGCACCCCATTCCCGCGCGAAGGCAAGCGCCGTCGCCCGACCGACCCCGGCGGACGCTCCGGTGACGACAACAACGGGCCGGGTCCGACCGGCAATGGGGCTGGTGGGCATGGTGGCGGGGCTCCGTGGGCTGGGACGAGATCGACGCTGTCCAAACCCGCCTGGAGCCCGCCGGTTCCGCCACCACAGTTCCGCCGCCGTTGCGCTTACGGCGCCTCGACGATCTCGAAATCGTGGGTGATCGCGGCGGTGGCGCCCAGCATGATCGAAGCGGAACAGTACTTCTCGGCCGACAGGGCGATGGCGCGCTCCACCTTCGCCGGGTCCAGGCCGCGTCCGGTGACCACAAAATGGACGTGGATCTTCGTGAAGACCTTGGGGTCGGTCTCGGCGCGCTCGGCCTCGATCTCGGCCACGCAGTCGGTGATGGCCTGGCGGCTCTTCTCCAGGATCATCACCACGTCGAAGCCGGTGCAGCCGCCCATGCCGATCAGCAGCATCTCCATGGGACGGATGCCCAGGTTACGCCCGCCCGCCTCCGGCGCGCCGTCCATGACCACGGCGTGGCCGCTGCCGGACTCGCCGACGAACATCCGCCCATCAACCCACTTCACCCGCGCCTTCATGGCGGTCTCCCGGTTATTGTTCGTCTTCCAATGGATGGCAGGGCTTGCAGCCGGTCGGCCAGGGCTCGCCCAGATCCTCCACGAAGCAGGTCCAGGACGGGCTTTCCAGCCGGATGCAGGCGCCGCCGGCAAAATTCAGGACCAGGGCGCCCTCCGCCGCCTCGACGGAGAGCAGTTCCAGGATCTGCGCGCGGTCCTTCACGTCGAGGCCGCGCAGCTTCACGGCCTTCACCCCTTCGATCCGCACGCCGCAATTGACGCGCTCGAAGGGGTTCAGGTGGTCGTCGTCGGCGGTGGGGCCGGGGCGGCGCCGGTCCGCCGTCTCCCACTTGAAGCGGTTGGCCACCAGCACGAAGCGCGCCTCTTCGGGCAGGAAGCACATGTCGCCGATCGGCAGGATCGCGTCCTGCAGGCAGGCGGAGACGACTTTAAGATCCTCGGCATCCTGGGCGCGCAGGCGGATCGGCGTGGCGGTCATGGGCTTCCCTTCGCTGTGGACGGCTGAGCGGGCGCAGGACGCCGTCAGTCGTCCTCCGCCCGGATGCGTTCGATGTCCGCGCCGCAGGCCGCCAGCTTGTCCTCCAGCCGCTCGTAGCCGCGGTCGAGGTGATAGACGCGGTTGACCGTCGTCTCCCCTTCCGCCGCAAGACCGGCCAGAACCAGCGACACCGACGCGCGGAGATCCGTCGCCATAACGGGCGCGCCGGTCAAACGCTCCACACCCCGGACGAGGGCGGAGGAACCGTGCACCGTGATGCGGGCTCCCATGCGGGTCAGCTCGGGCGCGTGCATGAACCGATTCTCAAATATGGTCTCGGTGATCATGCCTGCACCCCTAGCCGTGCACATCAGGGCCATCATCTGGGCCTGAAGGTCGGTGGGGAAGCCGGGATAGGGCTCGGTCATCACGTCGACACCGACCAGCTCGCCGTTGGCGCGGGAGACACGGATGCCCGTCTGGCCGTTGGTCTCGATCTCGGTGAACTCCACGCCCGCCGGGACCAGGGCGGTCACCGCCGCCTTGATCAGGTCCAAACGGGTGTTCAGGATGTCCAGCGTGCCGCCGGTCATCGCCGCCGCCATGGCGTAGGTGCCGGTCTCGATGCGGTCCGGCACCACCATGTGGCGGGCGCCGTTCAGCCGGTCCACGCCGACGATGGTCAGCCGGTCGGTGCCGATGCCGGTGATCTTGGCGCCCATCTTGACGAGGCACTCGGCGAGGTCGCTGACCTCCGGCTCGCGGGCGGCGTTGACCAGCACGGTGGTGCCGCGGGCCAGAGTGGCGGCCATCAGCAGGTTCTCGGTGGCGCCCACCGACACCTTGGGGAAGACATACTCGGCACCGCGCAGGCCGCCCTGCGGCGCCTTGGCGACGATGTAGCCGCCCTCGATGCGGATGTCCGCCCCCATGGCCTCCAGGCCCTTGATGTGCAGATCCACCGGGCGCGCGCCGATGGCGCAGCCGCCGGGCAGCGACACCTTGGCCTCGCCGCAGCGGGCGAGCAGCGGGCCGAGCACTAGGACGCTCGCCCGCATCTTGCGGACGAGATCATAGGGGGCCGTGGTGTTGGTGATGTCGCGGGCGGTGAACTCCACCACGCGACCGGCGCAATCCCCGCCCGCCCCGGCCATGTGGATCGCGACGCCGTGCTGGAGCAGCAGGTTGCACAGCGTGTTGATGTCCGCGAGGATCGGCAGGTTGGTGAGCGTCAGCGTCCCGTCGGTGAGGAGCGCCGCGGTCATCAGGGGCAGCGCCGCGTTCTTGGCGCCGCCGACCGTGATCGACCCGTGAAGGGGCTTGCCGCCGCGGATGCGGATCTTGTCCATGAAGCTGTCTTGTCCGGTCAGATGCTGTCGAAAAGGCCGAAGCCCGGCGGATTAGGCCATCTTGCGGATCCGAGTGTCCACGACACGCCCATCGTCGGCGGACTTCTCGGGTCTTACGGGGATTGAATCTGTCAGGCGTTGTAGCGGAGCATGCGGGCGCGCTCAAGGGAAGGAATTGAGGCTTTTTCTCATGGAAGCCCTTCTCCCGCCGCAATTGAAAGGACGAACCGCGTGACACAGGACAGCGCCCGGGACAACATCGAGGACAGCATAATGGCCGGGCTGACCCTCTCCCTCTCCGGGCGGCTCGACCCGGACGAGGTGAAGCAGATCCACGGCGAACTGCGCGCCTTCAACGAGCGTTTCACCGCCCCATACGACCTGCGGGAGATCATGATCACCGTTCGCGACGCGGACGGGGCGCTGATGGCCGGGCTGACCGGCTACACGAACTGGGAGTGGCTGTACGTGGACTATCTGTGGGTCCATGACAGCTGGCGCGACGGCGGGCTCGGCGCCCGCCTGCTGGCCGCCGCGGAGGCGGAGGCGGTGAAACGCGGCTGCCGCTGGTCGCGCCTCTACACCTACGATTTCCAGGCGCCGGGCTTCTACCGCAAGCAGGGCTACGACGTGTGGGCGGAGATGGAGGGCTACCCGCCGGGGCACACGCAGATCTGGCTCAGGAAGGCTCTGCGGCGGGACGGGGAATAGCCTGCACGGCGGATTCGTTGCGCTTCAGGAAGATGATCACCGCGCAGACCACCGCCATCCCGGCCAGCTGCGGCAATTCGAAGGTTTCGCCCAGCAGCAGGAAGGCCGTCACCCCGGCGAAGACGGGATCGAGCATGCCGATCACCGTCGCCGGGAACGGCTCGATGGTCTTCAGCCCCTCCAGATAGAGCCAGTAGGGCGCGACGGTGCCGAAGACGCCGATGAACAGCACGAAGCCCACCGTCTCCCAGGTCACCTCGACCGCCGCATAGTCGATGGCCGGGGTGGCGAGCAGCCAGAACAGCGCCGACAGGAAGAAGGGCCAGAAGGTCATCGACCAACTGTCCAGCCCCCGCCGGTGGCCATGGGCGCAGCGGACGTTGTAGGCGGCGAAGCACACGGCGCAGAGCATGCCCACCGCCGCCCCCAGCGCGTTGCCCGACCACAGGGCCGGGTCGTAGGCGCCGACCAGCAGGAAACAGCCGGCGGCGTTGCCCACCAGGATCAGCGCGACCGCCCGGTTCATCCGGTGGGTGCCGAGCAGCAGCCCGGCGGCCACGATCAGCATGGGCGCGGTGTATTCCAGCATCAGCGCCAGCGCCACGTTGGTCAGGGCGATGGCGTAGAAGAAGGTCAGGTTGACCAGCGTCAGCCAGACCGCCAGCTCCCCCAGGAACGGCAGGTCCGCCCGCCGCACCCGGATCGGACGACCGAGCGCCAGCATGATCAGGGCCAGCACGGCGGCGGACACCATGGCGCGCACCGCGATCATGACCAGCGGCGGCATGGAGGCGACGAACATCATCTTGGCCGCCGTACCGGCCACGCCGAACAGCAGGGCGGAGGCAACGATGCAGCCATAGCCCCACAGGCGCCCGCGCGCCGGATCAACCGCCATAAACCCTGCCCAGCCCTGTTCCGGATCGGCGGCAACGATAACGTGCGCGCCTCACCGCGCCGATGCGGCAAATGCGTCATCGGCTTGTGACGGTCAACCCGGCTGGCCGTCCTTCTCCCGCCCGCGCGCCTGCTCCTTGCGCTTGCGCAGGTTCTCCCGCAGGCGGGCAGCGAGCCGATCCTGCTTGTCGTCCTTTTTCGGCGGGGCGGGGGGTGTCTTGGTCGTCTCGTCGGTCGTCATGCGGCGCTCGCGGCAAGCGGGGCCGGGGCGGCGGCGCTGCCCCAGCGGCGGTTCCAGTCCTGGAACATCAGCACGTTCCAGAGCCGGTGCTGGTTGTTGCGGGTCCCGGCCAGATGCTCCGCCCAGCAGGCGCGGATCGGCGCGGGGGCGAAGAAGCCTTCCCGGCGCAGCCGTCCCTCATCCAGCAGATCCTCCGCCCAGTCGCGCAGCGGGCCGCGCAGCCAGCCGTCCAGCGGAATGGCGAAGCCAGCCTTGGGCCGCTCCACAAGCGTCGGCGGGACATGGCGGTAGAGCACCTGGCGCAGCAGCCACTTGCCCTTGCCGTCGCGCAGCTTCTGCGATTGCGGCACGCGCCAGGCGAACTCCACCACCCGATGGTCGAGCAGCGGCACGCGCACCTCCAGCGACACGCCCATGCTGGCGCGGTCCACCTTCGCCAGGATGTCGTCCGGCAGATAGGTGACGCTGTCGAGATGCTGCATCCGCTCGACGAAATCGGGGATGCCCGCCACCAGCCCGTCGTCCCAGGCCGGGCCTTGCGGCTCCCGCCCGCCGCGGACCAGAGCGTCGGGGTCCTGCCACTGGCTGACCAGACGGCGGTAGATGGCGTCCGGTCCGGCGGCGTCCAGCACGCCGGCCAGCTTGTGCAGCTTGTCGCCGGTCTGGCGCGGGCGCCGCCCCTCGGGGATCAGCCCGGCCAGGGCGTCCCACCCCGCCGGCCGGACGGCGCGGATCAGCCCGGCGGCGCCCCGGCGCAGCCCGGCGGGCAGCGACGCCATGCGCCGCCACAGGGCGGGCGCCGTGAGATAGCGGTTGTAGCCGGCGAACAGCTCGTCCCCGCCATCGCCGGACAGCGCCACGGTGACGGAGCGCCGGGTCATCTCCGACACCAGCAGCGTCGGGATCTGCGAGCTGTCGGCGAAGGGCTCGTCGTACCAGTCGGCCAGCTTGGGGATGACCTCCAGCGCGTGGCTGGCCTCCACCCGAAGCTCGGTATGCTCGGTGCCGAGATGGGCGGCGACCGCGCGGGCGTGCACCGCCTCGTCGTAGCCGTCCTCGCCGAACCCGATGGTGAAGGTGCGCACGGGCCGAGCGCTCTGCGCCTGCATCAGCGCGACGACGGTGGAACTGTCGACCCCGCCGGACAGGAAGGCGCCCAGCGGCACATCGGCCATCATCTGCCGCCCGATGGCGTCCTTGAGCAGCGATTCCAGCGCGTCCGTCGCCTCGGCGTCGGACAGCGACAGCCGGTCGGCAATGCCGGCCCGTGCCGCGTCGCCGGCGTCCCAATAGAGGCTGCGCTCGGGTTCGCGCCCCGGACGGACGGTCAGGATGCTGCCCGGCTCCAGCTTGTGGACGCCCTGATAAATGCTGTGCGGCGCCGGGACGTAGCTGAAACGCAGATAGGCGGACAGCGCGTCGCGGTCGATCGCCGCCGCGAAAGCCGGATGGCCGCGCAACGCCTTGGGCTGGGAGCCGAACAGCAGCGTCCCGCCCATCCGCGCCCAGTAGAGCGGCTTCACCCCCAGATGGTCGCGCACCAGAAAGAGCGTGCGCTCGCGGCGGTCCCACAGGGCGAAGGCGAAGATGCCGACCAGGCGGCGCACAGTGCGCTCGACTCCCCAGGCGGCGCAGCCCTCCAGCAACACCTCGGTGTCGGAGTGGCCGCGGAACCGGTGGCCGGCGGCTTCGAGTTCCGCCCGCAGGTCTTGGAAATTGTAGATCTCGCCGTTGTAGACGATAACCCAACGCCCGTCCGCCGATTCCATTGGCTGGCGGCCCAGCGGCGACAGCTCCACGATGGCGAGCCGCCGGTGGCCGAGCGCAATCCCGGCCTCCCCATCGGCCCATACGCCGTCCCCGTCGGGGCCGCGGTGGGCGATGGTGTTGGCCATGCGCCGTGCTGTGGCCTCAAGCCCGGACTCGAGGGCCGGGCCGGCCAGGAAGCCGCAGATGCCGCACACGGCGCGCGCCCTCGCCCTTAGTGGTCGGACCGGTGCAGGATGCTGTCGCGCAGACCCGTCTCGTAGGCCATGCCCTCGGCGGTCACGACACCGTAACCGGGATCGCGGCGCAGCATGCCCTTGCGCTCGAGGATGGTCCAGACGGCCTCGTTGGTCAGGCCGGTGGCGTCGCGGGAGGCGACGACCGCGCTGCCCAGATGGAAGTGGTTGCCATGGGCGTGCGGCAGGTTGGTGACCTGGAAGGCCCCCTCCTCGCCCTCGACCGGCTTCTGCTCCAGACGGGCGAGTTCCTGAAGGAGGGTCAGCGTCTTGAGCTGCAGCGGGTTAAGGTTCGCGGGATTCTTTTTCGGCGGCATGGAGTCCGGCTCGGCAACGTGATTAAGGTTGCGGCAGTAGATCGGGTGCGCCCGGCGGCTGTCAAGCGGCGGAGGATTTTTGCGGACTGGCGTCCGGTCCCCGGGTCGGGCATAAGACGGGCTGTTGACGCGCGTTACCTTTGAGACAAGCGTTTGGCCGGCGCAGGCCCGTCAAGGATGGTGGATATGACGATCGTGGTCACCGGCGCGGCCGGCTTCATCGGCTCGCACGTCGCGGCGGCCCTGCTGGATCGCGGCGAGACGGTGTTGGGGATCGACAACCTCAACGACTACTACTCCGTGGCGCTGAAGGAAGCCAGGCTGGCCCGCCTCGCCGCCCGCCCCGGCTTCCGCTTCGTCAAGGCCGACGTGTCCGACCGCGCCGCCATCGAGGCGCTGGACCCCGATTTCGCCGAGGCGACCGGCGTCGTGCATCTGGCCGCCCAGGCCGGCGTGCGCTATTCGCTGGAGAACCCCTACGCCTATGTGGACGCCAACGTCACCGGGCAGGTGGCGATGCTGGAAGCCGCCCGGCGCATGCCGAAGCTGAAGCATTTCGTCTACGCCTCCACCTCCTCCGTCTACGGCGCCAACAAGAAGATGCCCTTCTCGGTGGAGGACCGCGTCGACTCCCCGATGTCCATCTACGCCGCCACCAAGAAGGCGGCGGAGATGATGACCTACGCCTACTGCCACCTCTACAAGTTCCCGGCGACAGGCTTGCGCTTCTTCACCGTCTACGGCCCCTGGGGACGTCCGGACATGGCCGCCTACCTGTTCGCCGACGCGATCATGGCGGGCCGCCCGATCCGCGTCTTCAACGAAGGGCGGATGAAGCGCGACTTCACCTTTGTCGAGGACATCGCGGCGGGTGTCCTGGCTACGCTGGACCGTCCGGCCAAACCCGACGCCAACGGCGCGCCGCACACCGTCTACAACCTCGGCAACAACCGCACCGAGGACCTGATGCGCTTCATCGGCATCATTGAGGAATCGCTGGGCCGCGAGGCGGTGAAGATCATGGAGCCGTTGCAGATGGGCGACGTGCCGGAAACCACCGCCGACATCGAGGCGAGCCGCCGCGACCTGGGTTATGAGCCGAAGACGCCGATCGACGTCGGCCTGCCCCGTTTCATCGCTTGGTACAAGGACTATCACGGCATTGCCTGAGGCCCGTCCCGTGAGCACCCGATCCACAAACGCCGGCCGCAAGCTGATCTATCTGGTGACGGAGGACTGGTACTTCTGGTCCCACCGCCTGCCCATGGCCCGCGCCGCCCGCGAGGCCGGGTTCGAAGTCGCCGTCGCCACCCGCGTCGACAAGCACGGCCCCCGCATCGAGGCGGAGGGCTTCCGCGTGCTTCCCCTGTCCTGGCAGCGCCGCAGCATCAACCCGGCGGGCGCCCTGTCCGCTGTGGCGGAGATCGCCGCGCTGTACCGGCGGGAGGCACCGGATCTGGTCCACCACGTCGCCATGAAGCCGGTGCTGCTGGGCGGGCTGGCCGCCGGGCTGGCCGGGGTGCCGGCGGTGGTGAACGCGCTGACCGGGCTGGGCTCCGCCTTCCTCGGCACCGGCGGGCTGAAGTCCCGCCTCGCCGGGGCCGCTGCCCGCCCGCTGCTGCGCACCGTGCTGAAGCGCCCGAACAGCCTGACCATCCTGCAGAACGAGGACGACCGGCAGACGCTGGTGGCCGCCGGGTTGCTGCCCGACGAGCGCGCCTGGATCATCCGCGGCTCCGGCGTCGACACCGCCCATTATCAGGTGCTTCCCGAGCCGCCCGAACCTCCGGTGACGGTGGGCTGCGTCGCCCGTCTGCTGGCCGACAAGGGGGTCGGTCCGCTGGTCGAGGCGCAGCAGAGGCTGCGGGCCAAGGGGCTGGACGTCCGGCTCCTGCTGGCCGGCACGCCCGATCCGGAAAACCCGACCTCCGTGACGCAGGCCGAGTTGGACCGCTGGGCCGCCCTGCCCGGCGTCGAACTGCCCGGCCACAGCGCTGACGTGCGGCAGGTCTGGGCACGTTGCCACATCGCCGTGCTGGCCTCCCGCCGCGAGGGGCTGCCGAAGAGCCTGCTGGAGGCCGCGGCCTGCGGGCGGGCCATCGTCGCCACCGACGTGCCGGGCTGCCGCGAGGTGGCGCACGCCGGCGGGAACGCCCTGCTCGTCCCACCCGACGACGCCGCGGCCCTGGCCGACGCGCTGGAGGTTCTGGTGCGCGACGCTTCTCTGCGCCGGCGCTTCGGCGCCGCCAGCCGGCGTCTGGTCGAATCCGACATGGCGTCCGACCGGGTGGGCGCGAAGACGGTCGAGCTGTACCATCGGCTGCTGGCGTCTACCCAGCCCGGCACGGCCCCGGTCGCGGAGGCATCATGAGCGGCCCCCTGGCCCTATTCCTCGCCCTGGCCGGCAGCTTTGCGCTGTCCTGGCTGTTCACCGGGCGCGTGCTCGCCTACCTGCGGCGCAAGGCGATCCTCGACCACCCGAACGACCGCTCCAGCCATTCCATTCCGACGCCGCGCGGCGGCGGCTGGGGCGTCATGCTGACGCTGCTGCCCGTCTGGACGCTTATCGCGATGACGGCGGACCATCCGCTGCGGGCACTGCCCATCCTCGTCGGAACGGTGGCGCTGATGACGGTGTCCTGGATGGACGACCGGCGCGGGCTGGGTCCGGCGCCGCGCTTCCTCGCCCAGATCGCCGCGGTGATCGCGGGGCTGACCGCGCTTCCCGGGGGCGCGCTTCCCGGAGACGGGCTTGTTTTCCAGGGGCTTCTGCCTTTCTGGGCGGACCGGCTGGTGGCCGCGGTCGGCTGGCTGTGGTTCGTGAACCTGTTCAACTTCATGGACGGCATCGACGGGCTGGCCGGCAGCGAGGCGGCGTCCATCGGCGCCGGGCTGGCGCTGGTCGCCGCGCTCGGCGCGCTCGACCCGGCGCTGGCCTTCTACGGGCTGGCCGCGGCGGGTGCGGCGCTGGGCTTCCTGGTGTGGAACTGGCACCCCGCCAAGCTCTTCATGGGCGATGTCGGCAGCGTGCCGCTGGGCTTCACGCTGGGCTGGCTGCTGCTCGTCCTGGCGGCGTCTGGGCTGTGGGTGGCGGCGCTGCTCATCCCCGCCTATTTCCTGGCCGACGCCACCATCACCCTGCTGCGCCGTCTGGCCGAGGGCAAGAAGGTCTGGCAGGCCCACCGCGAGCATTTCTATCAGAAGGCCACCCAGCGCGGGCGCAACCACGCCCAAGTGGTTCGGCTGGTCCTGGCGCTGAACGCCACGCTGCTGCTGCTGGCTGTGGCGTCGCTGGCGCTCGGCTGGACGGTGTTGCCGGCAGGGGCCGCGGCGGTCGTGCTGCTGCTGGCCCTGCTGGCGCGGCCCGTGCAGGCGGCGGCGTGATGCGCGTCCTGGTCACCGGGGCCACCGGTTTCGTCGCGCGGACGGTCATCCCCCTGCTGGTGGAGCGCGGGCACAGCGTGCGCGCCGTGGTGCGCCGCCCTGACGTCCCGGTTCCACAGGCAGCGGATACCGTCACCATTACCGATATCGGCCCCGCCACCGCCTGGGGCAACGCGCTCCAGGGCATGGACACGGTGGTCCATCTGGCCGCCCGCGTCCACGTCATGCGCGACCGAGAGTCCGACCCGCTGGCCGCCTTCCGTCGCGTCAACACCGCCGGCACCCGCGTGCTGGCCGAGGCCGCCGCCGCCGCAGGCGTCAAGCGGATGGTCTATCTCAGCAGCGTCAAGGCGCTGGCCGACGAGAGCCGCCCCGACGAACTGAGCGAGGAGACGGAGCCCGATCCCCATTCCCCCTACGGCATCTCCAAGCTGGAGGCTGAACGGGCACTGGCGGAGATCTCGGCCCGCACCGGGCTGGAGGCCGTGGTGATCCGTCCGCCGCTGGTCTACGGCCCCGGCGTGGGCGGCAACTTCCTGCGGCTGATGCAGGCCGTGGACCGCGGCATCCCCTTGCCGTTGGGCGCCCTGGAAAACCGGCGCAGCCTGATCTTCGTGGGCAATCTCGCCGACGCCATCCAGGAGTGCCTGACCCACCCGCAGGCGGCGGGCGGGCGGTTCCTGGTCCATGACGGACGACCGATGTCCACGGCGGAACTGGTGCGAGCCATTGCCGAGGCGTTGGGCAAGCCCGCGCGTCTTCTGCCCGTGCCGCCGTCCCTGTTGGCGCTGGCCGCGCGGCTGGCCCGGCGGGAGGCCATGCTGGACCGCGTCGCCGGCTCGCTGGTGATCGACGACGGGGCCATCCGCCGCGCGCTGAACTGGCGCCCGCCCTGCTACCCCGCGTACGGCTTGCGCCTGACCGCCGAATGGTTCAAAGCTGTGCGCGGCTGAACGGCCAGGATGGGCCTGGGATTCCCCGAAAGGGAGTGCCCCGGCGAAGCGATAGTCTAAGGTAAAGCGCATGCGTATCCCGTCTCCGCGGGCGTCCCTCGTCTACCTGCACGATCTGACGATGACGGCCGCCGCCCTGGTCGTGGCTTTGTATCTGCGCGTGGGCGAGCAAGCGTTCCAGGAATACAGTGACCCGCTGCTGACGGGGCTGCCCATCCTGGTGCTGATCGCGGCGGTGGTGTTCCGCTTCTCGGGCCTGTACCGCGGCATCTGGCGCTACGCCTCCGTCCCTGATCTGGCGCAGCTCCTGCGTGCGGTCACGATGGTCGTACTCTGCTTCCTGGCGGTCATGTTCCTGCTGACCCGGCTGGAGGCCCTGCCGCGCTCCCTGCCGGTGATCCTGTGGTTCGTGCAGCTCGTCCTGCTGGGCGGGCCACGCTTCGCCTACCGCCTTTTGAAAGACCGCCGTCTCGGCCTCCACGATCGGGAAGCGGGGGGTGTGCCGCGCATTCCGGTGCTCCTGCTGGGCGTCAGCGACGCGGCGGAACTGTTCATCCGCTCGCTGGACCAGAACGCCGGCGCCGCCTACCGCGTGGTCGGCCTGCTGGATGACAAGAACCGGCGCATCGGCCACGCCATCCGCGGCGTGCCCGTCCTGGGCGGCCCCGACGACCTGCCCCGCGTGGTCGAGGACCTGGCGCAGCGCGGCGACCGCCCGCAGCGCCTGATCGTCGCCAAGGGTCAGGCCGACGTGCCCGGCACCGTGCTGCGCGACCTGCTGGAGCAGGCGGAGTCCCTCGGCCTGTCCATGGCCCGGCTGCCCAGCCTGACCGAATTCAAATCGGCGCTCGGGGAAGGCAAGATCGAGGTGCGCCCGATCGCGCTGGAGGACCTTCTCGGCCGCCCCCAGGCGGTTCTCGACCGCGGCGCCATCGCCAGCCTCGTCACCGGACGGCGCGTCGTCGTCACCGGAGCGGGCGGCACCATCGGCAGCGAACTGGTCCGCCAGATCGCCGCCCTCCAGCCGGAGACGCTGACCCTCGTCGATGCCGGGGAGTTCAACCTCTACAGCATCGAGATGGAGGTGCGGGAGCGCTTCCCCGCCCTGGCGCTCCAGGCGGTGATCGCCGACGTCCGCGACCGCGACCGCATCTTCCGCCTGTTCCAGACGCAGCGCCCACACATGGTCTTCCACGCCGCGGCGCTGAAGCATGTGCCGCTGGTGGAGGCCAACCCGGCGGAAGGCGCCCTGACCAACGTCATCGGCACCCGCAACGTCGCCGACGCGGCGCGGGCCAACGGCTGTCAGGCCATGGTCCTGGTGTCCACCGACAAGGCGATCCGCCCGACCAGCGTGATGGGCGCCACCAAGCGCTTTGCCGAATGCTACTGCCAGGCGCTCGACATGCTGCCGCCGCGCGACGGCGGCGAGACGGCGACCCGCTACATGACGGTCCGCTTCGGCAACGTTCTGGGCTCCAGCGGGTCGGTGGTGCCGCTGTTCACCCGCCAGCTCGCCAAGGGCGGCCCCCTGACCGTCACCCACCCCGACATGCGCCGTTACTTCATGACGGTGCGCGAGGCGGTGGAACTGGTGCTCCAGGCCTCTGCCCACGGCGTGGCCCGCCTGGAGGAGCGCGGCAAGGTGCTGGTGCTCGACATGGGCGAGCCGGTGAAGATCGTCGACCTCGCCCGGCAGATGATCCGGCTGGCCGGCTACCGGCCCGGCTACGACATCAAGATCGAGTTCACCGGCCTGCGCCCGGGCGAGAAGCTGTTCGAGGAGATCCTGACCTCGACGGAGGCTCCGACGCGCACGGAGGCCGACGGCGTGTTCCTCGCCTCCCCCCGCGTGATCGACTACGCCCTTATCAACCGCGCCCTGGGCGAGCTGGAAACGGCCGCACGGGCCGGTGACGCCGAACGGGTGATGACGATCCTGTCCAACATCGTCCCCGATTTCCGCGCAGAGGCCGTCCTGCCGCCGCCGAGCGCCTTCGGCAACGCCGCGGCGGGCGGTGAGGCCGGGGCGCTGAACCAGGGCGGCTCCGACTGATCGACCGGGAAACGGACGTGACCATGGGCGGGGAATTCCCCGCCCATTTTTCTTTGCCGCGAAGGCACTTCATCGCTTGCATCGGCGCAAAGCCTATGGCATAACCCGCGCCACTTCGACGGTTGGCCGCAAGTTCTTCCCGGCCAGCAACACCGTCCCGGCGCTGCCGTAGCTCAGTGGTAGAGCACTCCCTTGGTAAGGGAGAGGTCGAGAGTTCAATCCTCTCTGGCAGCACCATCCTCCCCCTTCGTTGTTTCTTTGAGAATGCTGAAGCGCAGCCGTTGGCCGGCTTGCGTGGCTTTTTGCGTTCTGCATTCAGCGATGGATCTGGACCTTGCCCCCTCCCTAAACCCTCCCCGCCGTCTCAAAAGAAAAACGCCGCTCCGGATTGCTCCGGAGCGGCGTTTCCCTTGGAACCCGGACGGGCGCCGTCGTTAGTCGACGACGGTCACGCCACGGCGGTTCTGCGCCCAGGAGGCCTCGTTCGAGCCGAGGACCGCCGGCTTCTCCTTGCCGTAGGAGATGACCTTGACGCGCGAGGCGTTGATGCCGCCGGCGACGAGGTAGTTCTTCACCGAGTTGGCGCGACGCTCACCCAGGGCGAGGTTGTACTCGCGGGTGCCGCGCTCGTCAGCGTGGCCTTCGACGGTCACGGTGACGTTCGGGTACTGCTTCAGCCAGGAAGCCTGACGGTCCAGGGTGGCGCGAGCCTCCGGAGCCAGGTCGTAGCGGTCGAGACCGAAGAACACGCGGTCGCCGACGTTGACGACCAGGTCTTCCTGCGAGCCCGGGCGGATCTGGCTGGACGTGGCGGCGCCAGTGGCGTTGGCGTTGCCGGCATCCTTCGGAGCGGTTTCGCAAGCGGCAACCAGAGCGACGGCCGCGATCAGGCTCAGATACTTGATACGCATGTTAAATGACCCCCTAAGCGACACGAGATGTTTTGACCGGATTGTGGAGAAAGAACGCCGCCGACTTCCGCCAGACCCCGACGGAAGTACCGACTTCCGGCCTTCGTCTTGAGCGTCGTTCTTGCGCGCGCAAAATAGGGCTACTCCACTAGGGAATCAAGGGCGACCATGCGGGATCGGAGCCGTCGAGCGGAGTGATCACACGGCGTTCGTTTGCGCCCGTCACGTCGATGGTGTAGAGCTTCGCGCTTCGCCCGCGGCCGTCCCCGGCCGGAACATCGCGGAAGAAGCTCAGCACGCGGCCGTTCGGCGCCCAGGTCGGGCCTTCCACGTGGAACGACTCGGTCAGGATGCGCTCGCCGGTGCCGTCCGGACGGATCACGCCCAGAGCGAAGTTGCTGCCACGCTGGCGGGTGAAGGCGATCAGGTCGCCGCGCGGCGACCACACCGGCGTGCCGTAGCGGCCCTCGCCGAAGGTCAGGCGCTTCGGACCCGAGCCGTCCGCGTTCATGATGTAGAGCTGCTGGCTGCCGCCGCGGTCCGACTCGAAGACGATGCGCTGGCCGTCCGGCGAGTAGCTGGGGCCGGTGTCGATGCCCGGCGAATCGGTGAGCTGGGTCTGGCGGCGGGTGCGCAGGTCCAGGGCGTAGATGTCGGTGTTGCCGTTCTGCGCCATGCTCATGATGACCTTGTTGCCGTCCGGCGAGAAGCGCGGGGCGAAGGTCATGCCGACGAAGTCGCCGAGGACTTCCTGGCGGCCGCTGTCGATGTTGAACAGGTACACGCGCGGCTTCTTGTTGAAGTACGACATGTACGTGATTTCCTGGGTCGCCGGTGAGAAGCGCGGCGTCAGGACGAGATTCTTGCCGTCGGTCAGGAACTGGTGGTTCTCACCGTCCTGGTCCATGATGGCGAGCTGCTTCTTGCGCGCGTTGGCCGGGCCGGATTCGGCCACATAGACGATGCGCGTGTCGAAATAGCCCTCTTCGCCGGTCAGCCGCTTGTAGATGGCGTCGGCGACGATGTGGGCGATGCGGCGCCAGCTGTCGGCGGTCGCGGTGTAGCTCAGCCCCTGCATGTACTGGCCGGCGGCGACGTCCCACAGGCGGAAGTCGACCTTCATGCGGCCGTCGCCCATGGCGGTGGTGTTGCCGGCGACCAGCGCCTGGGCGCCGACGGCGCGCCAGTCCTGGTAGCGCGGCTCGCCGGAGCGGAGCTGGTCGGGGGTCTGCAGGAAGCCCTTGGGGTCGAGCGGCCGGAACAGGCCCGACCGCTCCAGATCGGCGGCGACCACCTTGGAGATGTCCGAGCCGACTTGCGCCTCGCGCCCGCCGGCACCGGCGAAGCTGGTGATGGCGATCGGCAGCGGCTCGACCACGCCCTTGGTGATGTCGATTCGCACCTCGGCGCGGGCCGGGGCGGGCGCCGCGACGCCGAGGGCGAGCAGCAGGGCGCCGGCGCAACCGGCGGCCTTCAGCAGGAGCCTCGTCTTCTTCGTCATCGTCAGAACATGTCCCTCGGGTCGAAATTGAACACGAAGTAACGCCACTCTTCATACCGGGCGGGCGTGAAGTCGCCGGAAAACTCGCTGATGGGCAGGGGGCTGGCCCGCTTCACCGCGCGCAGCGCGGCGTCGGCCGATGCCCGGAAGGCCGCGTCCGACATGTAGCGGGAGCGGTACCTCTCGTTGATCGTCGCGTTCAGCACGGAACCGTCGCGGCCCAGCTCAACGATGATCTCCACCTGCATGTTCCCGGCGTCCTTGCGGCCCGGGTCGAAGTTCCAGTTCTTGCTCACCGCGCCGCGGATGCCGTCGATGGCGCGGCCCGACGGCTTGAACGGCTTGTCGGGTCCGTTCACCGCCTTGGCCGCCCCCGACGGCGCCGGCGATGCGGCGGCGTTCTGGGTCGGCTTGGCGTCGGCCTTGCTCTCCGACGCCGCCGGCTTGGCCGGGGCGTTCTTCTGAACGTTCTTCAGAAGGTCGGCCAGCGCGTCGGTCTTCTCCGGCGGCTTCTCCGGTTTCTTCGGCTCGGCCTTCGGAGGCTCCGGCTTGGCCGGCTCGGGCTTCTTGGGCTCCGGCTTGGGCGGTTCCGGTTTGGCCGGTTCCGGCTTCGGCAGCTCGGGCTTCTTGGGCTCCGGCTTCGGGGGCTCGGGCTTGGGAGGCTCAGGCTTCGGCGGTTCCGGTTTGGGCGGCTCCGGCTTCGGAGGCTGCGGCTTCGGTTCCGGCTCTGTCTCTTATACACATCTCCGAGCCCACGAGACTATAACAGCTATCTC
>NZ_JAUQTX010000126.1:0-19093 GCF_059803775.1 Azospirillum sp. UFLA03-27
GTTATAGTCTCGTGGGCTCGGAGATGTGTATAAGAGACAGTCGCAGAATGTGGGCATAGAGCGCTGCCGCCTGGATCGGCTGGCGCAGGTCGTGGCTGGCGGCGGTCAGAAAGCGCGCCTTGGCCCGGTCGGCGCGCTCCGCCGTCTCATGGGCACGGCGCAGTTCCTCCTCCCGAGCGGTGCGGCGGTCTTCGGCGCGGTGAAGCCGGTCGCGGAGCCGCCCCATCTCGCGGCGCTGCTCGACCAGTTCGGCGGCCAGACGCGCGCTTTCCTCGACCAGACGGCTTGCGTCGCGCTGCAGACGATCCGCGGTCCGGACCCCCTCGGCAAGGTTGCGGTTCAGCGCTTCCAGGCTGTCCCGCAACGCCTTGCCGGTGGTTGATCCACCCCTGTCCGGTTCATCCGAGTCGGCATGTTTCGGCATATATGTCTCCACGATGGCCCCCGCTCACCGCCGCACAACAACTTCCGGCTCTTGAATCCGCATGCTTCAGGTGACAACAGCGCAGAACAGGAATTGTTTTCGCGGACATAACGATTCGCGCGCGTGCAAGGCTCCCGATCATCGCTTCCAGGCTGTCGGTTGCGGAGCAGCGACACGCTGTGCCCAAATGGGCGGCAGATTGTCGCATATACGACATGTCCTGGTTGCGCGGGGAGCCCAGCCTGCGGCACCGGAACGGTCGCTGCGCTGTTGAATCCCGTGGCGCCGTTCCGGCGCCGATACGGACGCCACAGGCTGACCAGATGGAGTTTCAAAGCGATGCAGGAACCCGGCGAAGGGAAGGGGCGGCCCTGCGTCGCAGCCGCCCTTCGCTGGCACACCAATTGCTTTGTAAGCAAACGGATGCAGGTTTCCATCATACGGGATGTTTCTTGACCTTGTTCGCCTGGCGAACGATCTAACGTCCCTGGCGCCTGCGCGGCCCGTGGCTGGTGCATTTGGAGGCAGGTTTGATCAACCCTATGATTACGGCCACCGCCGGCTGGTCCGAGGCGGTGGAGGAGCGGGCGCAGCGCTTGCTCCGCTATCAGGTTGGGACCGAAGGGCCGGACGGTGTCCCGGTGACCGTGCAGACCATGTTCGAGCGCTGCGGCTTCACGCCGGTCGCCAGCGCCCGTTTCCTGATGTGCATCCCGCCGTTGACGGCGATGCACGAGCTGACCAAGACCGTCACGCGCTTCCGCATCGACGGCGAGGTTTGCCCGGACCCGGCGGGCATGGCGAAAGCGGCCCTGTCCTTTGCCGGGCGCGCGGTGGCGGTGCATGAACTGCACCCAGAGCGCCGGTTCGTCGCCGGCGTCATTTCCTCCCTCCTGGGGTTGCAGGGTCCCAGCCGGCGGTAGGGTCGGGCGATCGCCGGAGGTGCCTTCGATTCATGCGGATAACCAAGGGCCGTGCGGTTCCGCGCGGCCCTTTGCCGTTCCATGCCGCCGGAAATCCGCCATTCTTTAAAAGTTGTAACCGTCCTTTGGTTGCTCGTTCAGCGGAGTCGCATTATCAGTGTTCGGCTGTACGACCATGGGCTGGGTCCACCGGTTCTTGGCCAGTTCTTTGACCAGCTCCCTGGCCAGTTCCCGGGCTCGGGCGAAGGAGGGTGCCGCGATGGACAGGAAGCCGGTCGATTACGGGCAGTACAGCATTCTGGTCATCGAAGATCAGCCCTTCGTGCGCCGGACCATCATGCAGATCCTCTCGCAGATCGGCTTCCGCTCGATCGCCGAGGCCGACAACGGGGAGACCGGCATGCGGGAGTGCATCCGCGCCACCCCGGACGTGATCGTCTGCGACATCGACATGAAGCCGGTGTCCGGCCTCCAGTTCCTGGCCGAGTTGCGGGCCAGCGCGGAGGTGCGGAACCGCCGCACGCCGGTGGTCTTCCTGACCAACCACACGGAATCCGAAATCGTGAAGAAGGCCATGTCCCTGGGTGTCAACGGCTTCGTCGTGAAGCCGCCGTCCTTCGGTGCCTTGAAGGAGCGGGTGGACCGTCTGCTGGCCGGCAAGTGAGGAAGAGGATGGGGGGCGTGGTGCGGCGTGCGGTGCTGTGCGGTCTGGCGGTGCTGCCGCTGGTCGCCTGTTCGGGGGAGCCGGGCGAGTCCGACATGCGCAAGCTGGTGGAAACGCACACCAGGCGGGCACTGGACGGCCAGGGGCAGGGCGGCTTCCGCGGTTTCGAGGGCTTCCGCAAGCAGGGCTGCGTCGATACCAAATACCGGAACGGCGCCCCGAAGCCGGACGACAAGCAGTATGATTGCTATTACGCGGCGACCTTTGCGCCGCAGCCGGGTGCCACAGTGATGACGGTGAACGGCAAGGGTCGCTTCACCCGCACCGACAAGGGCCTGATCTTCGAGGATCTGGGAGCGCAGCCACGTTGATATGGCGCGCGGATGCGGCAACGGTTCAGCGTTGTCTGGAAAAGGAAACGGCCGGCCATGAACCTGTCATGAACCGGCCGCGTCAGATGGTGGAAGGGGCTGGATTTGAACCAGCGTACGCTTACGCGGGCAGATTTACAGTCTGCTGCCTTTAACCACTCGGCCACCCTTCCGCTGATGCTTGACGCGACCATCGGAGACCTGCCGTTCATCGGGCCTTGCTTGGCCTTCCGTCTGGCGGGTGGCGTTATCTAACGGGTGACGACGCTTCGGTCAAGCGGCTTTCTTCACCGGCAGCGCATCTTTGTTGACGCCCCTTCGTTCAGGCCCCCTCGCCACGGGCCACGCGGGCCAGGGTGCTCAGCGGGTCGCCGTCCTCCGCGCTGAAGCAGGCGCTGAAGTCGTCGCACACCTCGCAGTTCGGGGATTTGCAGAGCATCAGCCCCTCGCGCTCGCAGAGCTGCCGGTAGAAGAACTTCTTCCACTTCATGTCGCCGCTGTTCAGCGCGACCAGCGACGGAAAGTGCCGGCGGAACATGGCGTTCAGTTCCCGCCGGTTGGCGAAGCCCATGTCTTGCCAAAGGTGATTCGGCCCCAGCGTGCGGCGGGCGACGATGGCGGCCAGCCATTCCTCCTCGACGGTCCCAGCGGCGCGGTGGTCGAGCAGGAAGGCCCGCAGATCCTCCTCCTCGATGGCGTCCTCGCCGCTGTCGTCAGGCAGGGTGGAGAGGAGATGGGCAAAGCCCGCCGCGTGCCGCCGGATCAGCTCGGCCAGCGCGCCGCGGGGCAGTCCCAGGGACGCCGTGACGCCGCCGGAATGCTGCGCGGCCAACCCGAGGATGCGGGTGAACAGCAGCCGGTCGAGGGCTGGGCCGTCCGGAAGGCTGTCCAGTGCATCGGCGGGTGAATGGATGGAGAGGGCCAGGGCCGGATCGGCGATATGGGCAATCACGGTGTCGGCAATCATGTTCGGCGAACTCCCGCATCGGGGGGTTGTTCGGTCATGACCATGATGGTGGATCAAATTCCCGCAACTGCGAAGTGGTTTTTTTTGCGGGTGCGTTGTCGAGGCCTGTCCGGCATCCGCCTCAGCCGTTCAGGACCTCGGCCGTGAAGCGCTCGAAAAAGCCGTCGATGACGCGGTCGGCCTTGGCCTTGACCAGCTTGACCGCCAGCCGGCCGACGGCCCCGCCCAGCGCCGCCGCGAGGGTGAAGGACAGGTGGGTGTGGCCGTCCACCTCCTCCAGCGTGATGCGGGCCTCGCCCTTGACCGCTCCGGCGAGGCCGCCTTTGCCCTCGGCGTAGAGAATGTAGAAGCGCGGCGCGTCCTCCGGCGCCACCCGGACGTTGCCGGCAAAGCGCGCGTTCAGCGGCCCGACCGTGGCGCGCACACGCGCGGTGTATTCGGTGGGCGACAGCCGGTCCATTTCCTCCAGCACCGGGATGCAGCGTTGCAGCACGGCGGGATCGCAGAGCGCGGTGAAGACCCGCTCGCGCGCCGCCGGAATCCGGTACTGGCCGTTCAGTTCCATGGATCACCTGTTGTTGGTCGGGAACGCCAAGCGATTTGGTGTATGGATGACCCGCTTCCAAGACGCGCAATCGAGCACGGAGGGCGACAAACATGCGGCAGGCCGTCACGACGCTGACCACCCAAACCCGCGGCCAGGGTCTGGTCGAGGTGACCGAGCCGGTGGCCCGCTGGGTCGCCGCCCAGGGCATGGAGACCGGTCTGCTGACGGTCTTCTGCCGGCACACCTCGGCCTCTCTGGTCATCCAGGAGAACGCCGACCCGAGCGTGCGCGGCGACCTGGAGCGCTTCTTCAAGCGGCTGGTGCCGGAAGGCCCCGAGCTTTACGACCACATTCTGGAAGGGCCGGACGACATGCCCGCCCACATCCGCAGCGCCCTGACCACGGTGCAACTGTCCATCCCCGTGCTGGAGGGGCGGATAGCGCTGGGCACTTGGCAGGGGATCTACCTGTTCGAGCACCGCCGCCGGCCCCACGAGCGGACCCTGGCGTTGCATCTGCTGGGCGAGTGAGGGCCAGGCGCCCGCGCGACTACCCCAGCCAGCCCGCGATGTAGGGTTCGAGCCACCGGAACAGGGCGACGGCGGCGACCAGCCAGATTCCGACCATCAGCGCGGCGGCGGCGTAGCTGACCGGCCGGGTGGCCAGCCGGGCGGCGGTGGCGCGGTGTTCCTCCAGAACCGCCGCCGGGATCAGGCGGATGACCAGCAGGATGCCGAGCGGCACGATCAGCAGGTCGTCCAGATAGCCCAGGACCGGCACAAAGTCGGGGATCAGGTCGATGGGGCTGAGCGCGTAGGCCGCCACCGCGGCGGCGGCCACACGGGCATACCACGGCGTCCGCGGGTCGCGCGCCGCCAGATAGAGCGCGATCACATCGCGCTTGATCCGCCGCGCCCAACCCTTTGCCGCCGCCAGCATCGCGGGCCGTCAGCCCGCCGCCGGGACGGGAGCGGCGGACTGGCGCAGCCGTTCCAGCAGGGTCTTGGTGGCGAAGCCGTCCGGCACGGCGCCGATCGACTGCTGGAAGCGGCGCACGGCGTTGCGGGTGTTGGCGCCGACGATGCCGTCCGCCGTCCCCGGCTCCATGCCCAGCGAGGCCAGCCGCTCCTGAAGCTCGATCCGCTCGTCGCGGCTTAGCGCCGGTTCGTGGCGGGGCCAGCTTCCCTGCACGCCGGAGCGGCCGGCGAGACGGTCTGACAGCAGCGCCACCGCCAGCGCGTAGCTGGTCGAGGGGTTGTACTTCATGATCGCCCGGAAATTCTCCCGGACCAGGAAGGCCGGCCCCTGCGCGCCGGCGAGCATCAGGACGGCGGCCCGCTCCTCCTCGCCGCCGCCCAACTCGCCGCCGTTGACCGGTCGCACGCCGAGGCGGCGCCATTCGGACACCGGCTTGGAGATGTTGTACTCGGCCTGCTCGTAGGGGAAGCCGGCGGGCAGGGTGACCTCCTCGCCCCAGCGCTCCCCGGTGCGCCAGCCGTTGGCCTGCACGAACTTGGCGGTGGAGGCGAAGACGTCGGGCAGGCTGCCCCAGATGTCGCGCCGCCCGTCGCCGTCCTCGTCGGTGGCGTGCTTGAGGAAGATGGTCGGCATGAACTGGGTCTGGCCCATGGCGCCGGCCCAGGACCCGCTCATCCGCTCGGGCGGGATGTCGCCGCTGTCGAGGATGCGCAGGGCGGCCAGCAGCTCCGTCCGGAAGTAGCTGGCGCGGCGGCCCTCATAGGCCAGCGTGGTCAGCGCGTCGACAACGGAGAAGCCGCCGGTGAAGTTGCCGAAGTCGGTCTCCACGCCCCAGAAGGCCACGAGGATCTCCGCCGGGACGCCGGAGCGCTGGCTGATGCGGCGCAGCAGCGCGCCGTTGTCCTGGATGCGCTGGCGCCCGGCCTGGATGCGGCGGTCGTTGACCGCACTGTCCAGATACTGCCAGGGCTGGCGGTTGAACTCCGGCTGGGAGGAATCCAGCTCGACCACCCGGTCCGACAGCTTCACGTTGGCGAAGGCGCGGTCGAAGGTTTGGGCACGGATGCCCTGGCCGAGCGCCTCGGCGCGCAGGGACTTCAGCCAGTCGGCAAAGCTGACGGCGGGCTGGACCGGGGCCACGCTGGCCGGGGCGGCGGCCGTCGCCTTCGCGGTTCCGGACGTGGTGGTCGCCGACACGGGCGGGGCGCCCGTCGTCTGGCAACCGGCCAGGATCGTGGTGGCGAGCAGAAGGCGGACGGGAAGGGACAGCAGGGGGCGCATGCGCTCTCGTGACCAACAGGGAAAGGCTGTGCGGGAGCCTAGGACGGACGGCCCTTTCACTCAACGGACAAGTTCCGGTGCCGGAAGCAACGCTCATCCGCCACGCGCGGGGAAGGTGGGCAAGAATCGACACGGATTGCACGGATCAAACCGGATTTCACGGAGTCACTCGGCTCGACCAGCGGTGTGCTTGCGGGTTTTCAGAAATCCGTGAAATCCGTGTCCGAGTCCGTGAAATCCGTGTCGGATTTTGTCATCCGACGGAGTGACGCGGCGCCCAGACAGCCTGGACTTGACCGTGAACAAAACTTGAACAAACGGGCAGAAATCCCCATATCCAGAGCATTCCGAAACCAGAGACGAGACGTTCGCGGCCCGCCCCCCGGCGCGCCGCCGAGAGGGTTCGCCATGCCGTATTTTCCGACCATCGAACTCACCCCGCAGGTGTCCCTGCTGCTGGCGCGGGGGGCTCTGCGCCTGAATCCCGGCCAGTGGGTGCGGGGTCCGAAGGGGCATGGCCGCTACCTGCGCACCGACCCGCGGACCGGCACCACCTATGTGAGCTGGCTGCGCCCCGGCGACGATTGGGAAACCGCGTCGCAGCGCTTCAGCCGGGCCTGCCGGAAGGGCTTCATCGGGCGCTATCGCGGCGGCTACGAGGCGGAGAAGGCGCGTCGGGAGATGGCCCGGCTGATCGCGGATGCCGACCACGCCGGTGGCGTTCCAATGCGGGACGAGCGGCAGCCGACGCTGTTCTAAGGCGGCAACCCACGCGCCCATGGAGAGCAGAGGCTTGGCCGAAGGGACCATCAACGCCATCCGCATCGGCTGCGCCGGCTGGAGCATCCCGAAACCCTCCGCCCCGGCCTTCCCGGCGGAGGGCACGCATCTGGAGCGCTACGCCCGCGTCTTCCCAACGGTGGAGGTCAACAGCCGCTTCTACCGCCCGCACAAGCCGGAGACCTGGGAGCGCTGGGCGGCCTCGGCGCCGCCGGACTTCCGCTTCGCGGTCAAGCTGCCGCGCGCCATCACGCACGAACAGCGGCTGAAGGACTGCGCCGCCCCGCTGGAGCATTACCTGCACGAGGTTGGCCATCTCGGCGACCGGCTGGGGCCGCTGCTGGTGCAACTGCCGCCGACGCTGCGCTTCGAGCCGGCGGTGGCCGGTCCTTTCTTCGCGACCCTGCGCGAGCGTTTCGCCGGCCTCGTCGTCTGCGAGCCGCGCCACCCGAGTTGGTTCGCGGCGGAACCGGACCGGCTGCTGGTCGACCATGCCGTGGCCCGCGCCGCCGCCGATCCGGCTCCGGTGCCCGCGGCGGCGGAGCCGGCGGGCTGGGATGGCTTCCGCTACTGGCGGCTGCACGGCTCGCCGGTGATGTACCGCAGCGCCTACCCGCTGGACGTGCTGGACCGGCTGGCCCGGCGCTTCCGCGACGAGGCGCGGGAGCGTCCGGTCTGGTGCGTCTTCGACAACACGGCGGACTTCCACGCGGTCGACGACGCGCTGACGCTGATGAGCCGTTTGGGTGCCTCCACAGGTCAGAGAGACAAGCCCGGCGCCTGACCGCTATCGTTGCGCGAACGCAAGCGCAGCCGGGGCGGTCGGGCATGGACGTCATTCTTCTGGTGCTGATCGGGGCCATCGTCGCCCACCGGTTCAACCGCCGGCTGACGGCGCAGGAGCGCGAGATCGCCCGGCTGCGGCAGGCGCTGGAGCGGGTGCAGGGGCCGGCGACGGTTGAGGCCGCGCCGGTCGAGGCTCCGGCCGCGGACACCGCCGTCATGGTGGAGGCTCCGCTGGAGCCGCCGCCGATCCAACCGCTCCCGGAGCCCTCTCCACCCCCGCTGTCCGTGTGGAGCCGGCTGGAGGACGCGCTGGCCGGGCGCTGGCTGATCTGGCTGGGCGGGGCCACGGTCGCCCTGGCGGCGGCCTTTTTCATCAAGATGTCGATCGAGCAGGGCTGGCTCGGCCCCGGCGTGCGCGTCACGCTCGGCCTGCTGTCCGCCGCGGCGCTGATGGTCGGCGGCGAATGGCTGCGGCAGCGCGGCCGAGGGCCGGAGCCGGGTGGGCGCGATCCGGTGCCCCCGGCCCTGACCGCGGCCGGGCTGTTCACCGGTTTCGCCAGCGTCTATGGCGGCTATGTGCTCTACGACCTGTTCGCCCCGCCGGTCGCCTTCGCGTTGCTCGGCGGGCTGGCGGCGCTGGGCATGGCGCTGTCGCTGCTCCAGGGACCCTACATCGCGGCGCTGGGGCTGCTCGGCGGCTTCGCGACGCCGCTTCTGGTCTCGTCCATCGGGGGATCGGCCTGGGGGCTGTTCGCCTATCTTCTGGCCCTGTCCGGCGCCGGGATGACGGTGGTGCTGTGGCGCGGCTGGCGCTGGCTGGGGCTGGGCACGCTGATCGGGGCGGCGGGCTGGGTGCCGGTCTGGTACGTCGGCGGCTGGAACCCCGGCGACGCCCTGCCGATCGGGACCTACCTGCTGCTGACCGCCGGGCTGTTCCTGATGCCGGCCCTGCTGGCCGGGCCGGTCGAGGCGATGCCGCGCACCACCCTGTTCGACCTGCTGCGCTGGAGGGGGCGCCCGCGCGCCGACCGTCTGGCCGTGGCGGCGGTGGCGGTGCTGGGCCTGCTGATGGCGATGCTCGTCACCGTGGACGGCCACCGCACTGGATCGCTGGTGATGCTGGCCCTGTTCGGGCTGCTCTGTATCGCTGCCGGTCGCCGGGTCGAGCGGATCGCCGGTATAGCCTGGATCGGCGCGCTGGCGGTTCTGCTGGCCTTCGCCGGCTGGACGGTGCCGCGCTGGCCGCTGCCGCCGCCCGCCGCCACCGCCGACGGGCATCCCATCGTTCCATCGCCGGGCGCGGGGTTGCCGTTCCAGTCCGGGCGGTTCCAGTGGGCCGTGGGCGGCTTCGCTCTGCTCTACGGGATGTGCGGCTTCATCGCCCTGTGGCGGTCGACGCGGGCGGCGCTGTGGTCGTCGCTGGCGGCCTGGATGCCGGTGGTGCTTCTGGCGCTCGCCTACTGGCGGCTGGACCCGCCGCAGGCCGACACGCTGTGGCCGGTGGCGAGCCTCGCGCTGGCGGCGCTGCTGGTCGCCGGAACCGGCCCGCTGGCCCGCCACCGCCACCAGCCGGGCGTCGGTCTTGGGCTCGCCGCCTTCGCCGCTGGGGCCGCTGGAGCGCTCAGCCTCGGCGCGGTCATGATGCTGCGCGAGGCCTGGCTGACCGTGGCGCTGGCCGCCCAGGTGCCGGTGCTGGCGTGGCTGGAGCGGCGGATGGGGCTGCGCTCGCTGCGCGCGGTGATCCTGCTGGTGGCGGGCGCCGTCCTGGTCCGGTTGGCGCTGAATCCGTCGGTGCTTGAGTATGGGGAGGACGGGCTCGGCTGGATCGTCTACGGCTACGGCCTGCCGGCGGCGGGCTTCTTCCTGGCCGCCCATTGGCTGCGCTCCGCCCCGGACGGCAGGGGCGATGACGGGGTGGTCGCGCTGCTGGAGGCCGGCGGGCTGGCCTTCGTCACGCTGCTGCTGTCGCTCGGCATCCAGGCGCTGACCCGCGGCACGCTGGACGAGCCGCCCGACACGCTGCGCGAGGTGGCGCTGCACACGCTGGTCTGGCTGGCGCTGGCCCTGCTGCTGGCGACGGGGCGGCGCTGGCGGACGCGGCCCGTGGCG
Source organism: Azospirillum sp. UFLA03-27 (assembly GCF_059803775.1). Taxonomy (NCBI): domain Bacteria; kingdom Pseudomonadati; phylum Pseudomonadota; class Alphaproteobacteria; order Rhodospirillales; family Azospirillaceae; genus Azospirillum; species Azospirillum sp. UFLA03-27. The sequence continues at coordinate 9,831 of NZ_JAUQTX010000126.1, forward strand.
GTGTGGGGGCGGCGCATCCTGGCCGGGCTGGCGGCGCTTCAGGCGGCAGCGCTGCATCTCGTTGCCCTGAACCCGCTGTGGAGCGACGAGGCGGTGGGCGCGTGGCCGGTGGCGAACACGCTGCTGCTCGCCTATGGTCTTCCGGCCCTGCTCGGGCTGCTGTTCCTGTGGGTGGAGCCCCTGCCGGCCCGCCTGCGCCCGTGGGTCGCGCTGCTGCCTCTGGCGCTGCTCGGCACCAATCTGGCGCTGGAGATCCGACACGCCTTCCAGGGACCGGTCCTCTCCGGCCCGGACCTGCCGGACGCCGAATGGTACGGCTATTCCGTCGGCTTCCTGGTGGCGGCGGTGCTGATGCTGGTCGCCGCCCTGCGGTACCGGCTGGGCTGGCTGCGCCACGCCGCGATGGCGCTGATCCTGGCGGTGGTCGCCAAGGTTTTCCTCAGCGACATGGCCGAGCTGGGCGGGCTCTACCGCGTCGCCTCCTTCCTCGGGCTGGGGCTGAGCCTGATCGGCGTCGGCTATCTCTACCGCCGGCTCCAGGGCACCGCACCGCAGGGAGGGCAAACAATCGCCTGAGCGAACGGTCGGGTTGACATCCGCCCCCCTCTCGCGCTCCGATGATGGCAACGAACGCAGAAAAGCCAAGCCGCAGAAAAGCCAAGCCAGGGAGGCCCGCAGCCATGACCAGTTCCATCGCCCATCCCATCCTGCCGAACGGCGACAGCGGCTTCACGGTGGAGGCCGCGTCGATGAAGTTCGGCCGCGGCATGCTGGCGGAGGCGGGGAACGACGCCAAGGCCATGGGCATGCGCCGGGTGGCCTTGTTCACCGACCCCCATGTGGCCGAAATCGCGCCCTTCGCGGCGGCGCTGGACTCGCTGAAGGCGGCCGGGCTGGACGTCGCCGTCTTCGACCGCTGCGCGGTGGAGCCGACCAGCGCGTCCTTCCTGGAGGCGGCGGACTTCGCCCGCGACGGCCGTTTTGACGGCTACGTCTCGGTCGGCGGCGGATCGGTCATCGACACGGCCAAGGCGGCCAACCTCTACGCCACCCACCCGGCGGACTTCCTCGCCTACGTCAACAAGCCGCTGGGCGAGGGGCGCCCGGTGCCGGGTCCGGTCAAGCCGCACATCGCCTGCCCGACGACCTGCGGCACCGGCAGCGAGACGACCGGCGTCGCCATCTTCGACCATGTGGAGATGCGGGTGAAGACGGGCATCTCCTCCCGCTATCTGCGCCCGAATCTGGCGCTGGTCGACCCGGCGACCATCGACAGCCTGCCGCCGGGCGTCATCGCCTCCACCGGCTTCGACGTGCTGACCCACGCCATCGAGAGCCATACCGCGCGCTCCTACCGCTCCCGCCCGAAGCCCGACGCGGCGAACCCGCGGCCGCCCTACCAGGGCGCCAACCCCTGGTCGGACATCGGCAGCCTGCAGGCGATCCGGCTCGGCGGGCAGTATCTGGAGCGCGCCGTCAACGACCCGGCGGACGAGGAGGCGCGCGACGCCCTGATGTTCGCGGCGACTCTGGCCGGACTGGCCTTCGGCAACGCGGGGGTGCACATCCCGCACGCCATGTCCTACTCCGTCGCCGGGATGAACCACCGCTTCACGGCGCGCGGCTACGAGAAGGCGAACCCGATGGTGCCGCACGGCATCTCGGTGGTGCTGAACGCGCCGGCGGCCTTCCGCTTCACCGGTTCCGCCGAGCCCGAGCGCCATCTCCGCGCCGCCGAGGCGCTGGGGGCGGAGGTGCGCGACGTGTCCCCGGCGGACGGCGGCGCCATACTGGCCGCCCGGCTGATCGCCATGATGCGCGCCACCCATCTGCCCAACGGCCTGTCGGCGCTCGGCTACGGCGCGGCTGACATTCCGGATCTGGTGCGCGGCGCGATGGCGCAGCAACGGCTGCTGACCATCGCCCCCCGCCCGGTGACGGAGGAAGACCTGCGCGGCCTCTACGCCGACGCCATGACCTACTGGTGAGCGCACCGACGGGCGGCCCCATCCCGTGGGACGAGGCCACCCGCAACGGTGTTACGGACGGTTCGGGTACAGGCCCTGGGTTGCAATGCAGACGGTCTGTCCGATCGCCGGGGACTGGGTGGACACCTTCTGGGTGGCGCCGGCCGACGCGGGCGCGACCGCCACGGTGCCGCCGGTGATGCCGGTGTTGGGAACCGTGACGGTGCCGCTGGCCGTGCCGGCGACGCTGGCGGCCGTGCTGGGGGCCGGGCCGCTGGTGTTGTACGGCCCGTTCACGGTGAAGCCGGCGCCGCCGTCGTTGATCGAGGTGTCGCCGAGATAGACGGTGCCCGAGGTCGGGGCCGACACCGGGCTGCCGCCGGTGGTGACGGGAAGGCCGACGGTGCCGGTGAAGGGAACGGTGGTCGAGCCGCCCGACCCGCCGCCCGTGCCGGTGAAGGTGGCGGTGTGGGTGTGCGGTTGCAGCGGAACCTGGGCCGCCGACAGCAGAAGCTCCTGCTGGCCAACCTTGGCGCCGATGGCGATGTTCGTCAGGCCGGGGCCGGTCCCGGTGCCGATGGCGGCGCGGCCGCGCAGGTCGGGGATGCCGAAGAGGTCCGCGTTGTTGCCGCCGTAGCGGTAGCCGATCAGAGCGAACAGCGCCTGGTTTTCGCGGACCGTCAGCGTCCGGCCGTCGGCGATGACATAGCCCTGCGGGCACCAGTCGAACGCGTAGGTGCAGATGGTGCCGATGTACGGTTCCACGTTGCAGGCGGCGGCGGGTGTGCTGAACAGAGCCAAGCCGCTGGTCATCGCAAAGGCGGCGGAGAGAAGAGTCTTGCGCATGATGTGTCCTCAGCGTTGAGAGGGGGGCTTTTGTGGCCGCAACCTGTTACGGACGGTTCGGGTACAGGCCGTTGGCCACGATGCAGACGGTCTGTCCGATCGCCGGGGACTGGGTGGACACCTTCTGGGTGGCGTTAGCCGCCGCGGGCGCGACCGCCACGGTGCCGCCGGTGATGCCGGTGTTGGGAACCGTGACGGTGCCGCTGGCCGTGCCGGCGACACTGGCGGCCGTGCTGGGGGCCGGGCCGCTGGTGTTGTACGGCCCGTTCATGGTGAAGCCGGCGCCGCCGTCGTTGATCGAGGTGTCGCCGAGATAGACGGTGCCCGAGGTCGGGGCCGACACCGGGCTGCCGCCGGTGGTGACGGGAAGGCTGACGGTGCCGGTGAAGGGAACGGTGGTCGAGCCGCCCGACCCGCCGCCCGTGCCGGTGAAGGTGGCGGTGTGGGTGTGCGGCTGCAGCGGAACCTGGGCCGCCGACAGCAGAAGCTCCTGCTGGCCAACCTTGGCGCCGATGGCGATGTTCGTCAGGCCGGGGCCGGTCCCGGTGCCGATGGCGGCGCGGCCGCGCAGGTCGGGGATGCCGAAGATGTCCGCGTTGTTGCCGCCGTAACGGTAGCCGACCAGGGAGAACAGCGCTTGGTACTCGCGGACCGCCAGCGTCCGGCCATCGGCCGGGATGTAATTGCGGGGGCACCAGTCGAACGCGAAGGTGCAGACGGTGCCGATGTACGCCTCGTCGTTGCAGGCGGCGGCGGGGGTGCTGAACAGAGCCATCCCGCTTGCCATCGCAAGCGCGGCGGTGAAAAGAGCCTTGCGCATGATGTGTCCTTCGCGTTGGGATTGTTTTTTTGAACTTTGACGACCGGTTGTCACACAAGTGAATGATTTTATTTTTTCACGAACTTACTATCTCATATCCCGCTTAGGTGGTTAAACGACATTTTTATACAAATTTGTTCATCGTTGGGTCGTTTTTGCAATCGACACGCAAAGCTTGCAGCGCCGGCGGGGGAACCGGGCTGCCGGCCGCGACGGCGGATCCTTGGGGCACCCCCTCCGCGCGGTTCCGGCGGCCGGAACACGATCGGACGGGGCACGTTGTTCCGGAAGGGCCATCGGGATGGAGGCCCGGGGGCGGAGGCATGGCGCCAACATCATGAAAATCATCATCTTCGGACAATCCATCAGCTCCTCCTGGGGCAATGGGCACGCCACCCTATGGCGGGGGCTGGTCAAGGCCCTCGCGCGGCGGGGCAACCGCGTCGTCTTCCTGGAGCGCGACACGCCCGAACGGGCGGAGCACCGCGACCTGTGGGACATCTCCGGCGGGGAGCTTCTGCTCTACGACCGTTGGCAGGACGTGGCGGCGGTGGCGCAGCGTCACGCCGACGAGGCGGACGTGGCGATGGTGACCTCCGGTTGTGTGGACGGTGCGGCGGCCTCCCACCTCGTGCTGGGGTCGAAGGCGCAGCGCACCGTCTATTACGACCTCGACACGCACATCACCCTGTCCCGCTCCGAAACGGGGGAGCGGCCGGCCTATCTGCCGCCGGAAGGGCTGGGCGGATTCGACACCGTGCTGAGCAGCACCGGCGGGCAGGCGCTGGAGGCGCTGAAGACGCAATTGGGCGCACGGTTCGTGGCGCCGCTCTACGCCTGGGTCGACCCGGACCTGCACCGTCCCGCCGATCCGGTGCGGCGCTATCTCGGCGACCTCTGCCACCTCGGCGCCTGGGTCGAGGACCGGAAGGCGGCGCTGGAAGCGCTGTTCATTGAGCCGGCCCGGCGGCTGGGACGGCGGCGCTTCGTCCTGGCCGGCGGCGGCTATCCGGACGACGCGTCCTGGGGGGCCAACATCCAGCGCGTCCGGCATCTGCCTCCGGCGGAGCACGCGGCCTTCTTCTGCTCCTCCACCCTGACGCTGAACGTGACGCGCCGGTCCCTGAAGGCGATGGGCTGGTGCCCGTCCGTCCGGCTGTTCGAGGCGGCGGCCTGCGGCGTTCCGGTGATCTCCGACGAATGGGAGGGGATCGGCGCCTTCTTCGAGCCGGGGCGCGACATCCTGGTCGCGCGGGAGACCGACGACGTGACCACGGCGTTGATGCTGCCGCGCGGCCATCTTTCCACGCTGGCCCAGCGCGCGCGGTCGCGCGTTCTGGAGGAACACACGGCGGAACGGCGCGTGCGGGAGTTGCGCTCCATTCTCGACATCAAGGGGGGCGGCGATGATTGATCCGACGTTCCCCGGTTGCCCGGCTTGCCTCTCTTGGAAGTAAGCCGCCCTGGGCGCTCTGGCCGTCCGGTCGGGTTCCCGGTTCCGAGGTCGGCAACCCGGTGCAGGACGGCTATCCCTTTCGCGAGTCGATCCACTTCCAATACCCCGGTTACCGGAAGCCCTTTTTCGTAGAAAACAAAGAGGGAGCTATCGCGGCAGGACTGTCCCGATTCCGGCTGTTCTCCGGGCCGCCAAGATGTCGGAGAGAAAGAAGGGCGTGCGTCAGACAATAAGTTCCAATGAATAACACCACAGGGACATGGGATGAACGAAGCGGTGAAGCGTAGGAACAGCCCGGCAGGAGAACGTCACCCGAGCGTCGGCGCCCCTTCAGGCCTTCCTTTCCTGGAGGCGCTGCGATGGCATTGACCATTCTCACCGTGGCGTCGCCCTTTGCCCCGATCGGCGCCGATCCGGAAAACGAAGGCACGGCGGAGCAGGTGGCCGGCGCCATCGACGCCGCCCTGGTCCGCGCCGGGCACCGCTCGATCGTCATCGCGCCGGAGGATTCGGCGGTGGCCGGGACGCACATTCCGCTGGCGCGCGTCCATGGCGGGGCGCATGGGCAGGTGCCGGACGAGCGGGCGCAGGCGGCCGTTCTGAGGCGCGTCGCCACCGTGGTCGCCGGAGCGGTGGAGGACCACGCACCCGACCTCGTCCACCTCCATGTCCGGGACTTCGAAGCCCTGCTGCCGCCGCAGGATGTGCCAGTCCTGGCGACGCTCTACGAGCCGCTGGACCGCTACCGGCCGGAGGCCCTGGCGTCGCGGCGGGCGAAGCTGCACCTCCAGCCGGTGTCCGCCGCGCAGGTGCGCGGGGCCTCGCCGGGGCTGACGTTCCTGCCGCCGCTGGAGATCGGGGTGGCGGTGGACCGCCTGCACATCCGGGTGCCGAAGCGCCGCTTCGCCGTCTGCCTGGGCGACATTGAGCCGGAGATGGGCTTCCACATCGCGCTGGACGCGGCGCGGCAGATCGACATGCAGCTTCTTCTCTGCGGCGGCCTGTCCCGCGGCGCGGAGGAGCAGCGCTACCTTCAGGAGGAGATCCGGCCCCGGCTGGACCCCAAGCGCCGCTTCCTCGGGCGGATCGGCTTCGGGCGCAAGCGCTGGATGCTGGGGGCGGCGCGCTGCCTGCTGGCGCCCAGCCTGATGTCGGAGCCGACCCCCGTCGCGGCGCTGGAGGCGCTGGCCTGCGGCACCCCGGTGGTGGCCTTCCCGACCGGAGCCCTGGCCGACCTCGTGGAACCGGGCGTCACCGGCTTCCTGGTCAAGGACGCCGAGGAGATGGCCCGCGCCATCGAGGACTGCGAGGGCTTGGACCCCGACGCCTGCCGCGCCGTCGCCCGCGCCCGCTACTCGCTGGACGGCATGACGGAACGTTATCTGGCGCGCTTCGAGGAACTGGTCGCGGGAGGGACGGCGGCAGCGGCGGGGGTGGCGTAGCGCCCCTTCCTTTACGGCTTGGCTCCATAGAGCTTGGCCATCGACAGCTGGTCGGCCAGCCGCCCGTCGATCAGGCTGTGGCGGCGGGCCACCGCCTCCTCCTGGAAGCCGTGCTTGGCGTAGAAGCGCCGGGCGCGGCCATTGTGGCCGAACACCCAGAGCGACAGCCGGTGCAGCCGCCGCGCCCGCACCCAGAGGTCGGCCGCGGCGATCAGGCGTCCGCCGACGCCCAGCGCCCAGAAGTCCCGGCGCACCGCCAGCCCCAGACTGGCCTCGTGCGCGGTGCGGGCGTAGGCGCCGGTCCACAGCGACAGCGACCCGGCGATAGTCCCGTCCGCGATCGCCAGCAGGGTGGCCGTCCGGTCGCCGATCCTCTGTTCGGCGAGGAAGCGCCGGGCCGCCGCAACGTCCGGCAGGGATTCGGCGGCGCTGCGCATCAGGAAGTGGGTTTCGCTCCGCACCGCGTGGTCGTAGGCGAGGTAGGCGGCGGCGTCCGCCGGCAGGGCGGGGCGGATCTCCAGCCGTCCGATCCGCGCTTGGCGTGGCGCCACGACGGTCGGGTCGGGCGCCGGAGCGGGCCATTCGGGAATTCCGTCCGCCCCGATGATCTTGCCCATCAGCCGCTCGCTGCGCCACGCGCCGTTGACGCGAAGGACGTCGCGCATCAGCCCCTCGTTGAGAAAGCCGAGCCGTTCGTAAAGGGACAGGGCGCGGCTGTTGCTCTCGGCCACAGTGAGTTCCAGCCGGTGCGCGCCGGTCCGCCGCGCCCAGGTTTCCGCCGCGCCGAACAGCGCGGTGGCGACGCCGCGCCCGTTCCAGTCGCGCCGCACCCCGACCGCCAGGGTCACCGCGCCGCGATTGCGGCGGAACCGCCCGCCATGGGCGCTGAGATAGCCGACAAGGTCCGCGGGATGATTGCCGGCGGCCTCGGCGACGAAGATGGTGGAGTTGCCGGACGCCTGGAAGGCGGCGAGGTCGCGCGCCCAGAAGGGCCTCTCGCCGGGCTCGCGCAGCAGGAAATCGCTTTCCGCGTCGATCCGCGCGACCAGGGCCATCAGGGCGTGGCGCTCGCCGGGCCGGGCTTCGCGGATGGAAAAGCCGCCGATGGTCTGAATGTCCCGCATGGCGCGCAGCCTAGGCCCGCCCAGGGGCGATGGCAAAGCGGTTGTTGCCGTATGGCCGGCGCGGCTATCGTCGCGCCATCGTGAGACCTGGAGTTGCCATGCCCACCGTGACCGTCCGTCCGGCCATCGAGGCCGATTGCCCGACCATCCTCCGCTTCGTCCGGGAACTCGCCGTGTTCGAAAACGAACCCCACGCCGTAAAGGCGAGCGAGGCGGACTTCCGGCGCGACGGCTGGGGGGAGCGTCCGGTGTTCGAGGCGCTGATCGCCGAACTGGACGGGAAACCCGTCGGCTTCGCGCTGTGCTTCCGCAACTATTCCACCTGGGAAGGGCGGGCCGGCCTGTTCGTGGAGGATCTCTACGTCACCCCGGAAGCGCGGCGCTATGGCGTGGGCCGCAAGCTGCTGGCGACGGTGGCGAAACTGGCGGACGAGCGGGGCTGCCGCCGTGTCGACCTGAATGTGCTGCACTGGAACCCGGCGCGCGATTTCTATCTGCGCATCGGCTTCAAACAAATGGAGGAGTGGCTTCCCTACCGTCTCACCGGCGATGCGATCGCGGCACTGGCCGCGCAGGCGGATGAGGTTTGAGGGAACGAAAGCGCTGTTCTGTTCCGGTGGGCTGACGGTCGGGGCGTGTTCATGGCCCCGACCTCATCGCCACCACGCGGTACTTAGGCCTTGGTCCTGCGGGACCCTCAGGCGGCCTTGGCCGGCATCGCAGCGTTCAGCAGGTCCAGGTAGCCGGACCGCTCCTCGCGTAGGGTGGACAGCAGGTCGGCGAGGCTTTCGCGGACAAAGGGGTCGTTCTGGCCGTCGATCCGGTTCAGCGCCAGCTGGATGAACTCATCGACCAGGGCGATGTGAACGCGAGAGGACGAGGTAATCTGTTCGGTGGTGGTGGCGATCAGCATTTTAAAACTCCGTTTTGTCTTGTGTGTTCGTGATGTCTCTATTTGGCCATGTCCCGGTTAACGACTTACTAACGGGGGCCCTGCGGGGCTGGTGTCTTGAGGGGTAATCCCGCAACCGACAAATATAGGGAGATTTTACCCGTAAGGATTACCACTTTTCTTTAAACAAGCGGGCGCTTTTCTGAGCCTGTGAGACTTTTCAAGGACTTCCGTCGAAGGTCGTAGCGACCGGACCGGCATAGGCGGGAGGGAAGCGGAGCCTTAACGGCGGCGTCCGCAAGCCTTAAGCCGCCACGGCGGGGCGTTAACAGGCCGTCCCGCCGGGCGGAGTACATCCTTTGCGAGGCCCGGTGCGCCAGGCTTAGCTCCTTACGCGGCGCGCGGCAGCCGGCCCGCGGCGCGGTCCATGCGGTCGGCGCGTTCCAAGGCCTGGGCGACCAGATCGTCGAACAGGTCGTTGACCAAGGCCGACAGGCGCACCGGCGCGCCGCCAAGCTGCGGCCCTTCCATCAGCAGGGAGCCTTCCTCGCCGGGGCCGACAACACGCCAGCCCTTCGCCGTCATCTCGGCGACGCGGGTCTTGGCGATGAAGGCGCGGACATGGTCCATGGCGAAGTCGCTCATTCGAATCTCCCAGGCTGTCTCTTATACACATCTCCGAGCCCACGAGACTATAACAGCTATCTCGTATGCCG
>NZ_JAUQTX010000127.1:0-19045 GCF_059803775.1 Azospirillum sp. UFLA03-27
GTTATAGTCTCGTGGGCTCGGAGATGTGTATAAGAGACAGGGCCCGGACCGTGCCTGAAAGGCTTTGTTAACTATCCGAAAGATAGGGTTGCTGCGCTGGTAAGGCCACGCTCCGCCACCGCTCGCGCTTAGGATTCCATGACCGCGCACGCTGAAGACGACGTCCCGACCGATGGCCTGCCGCGCAAGAAATTCAGCGGCAAGAAGCTGGTCCTGTTCGTCATCCTGCCGCTGGTGCTGCTGATCGGCGCCGGGGCGGGCGTGTATTTCAGCGGCCTGCTCGACTCGCTGCTCGGCAAGAAGGAAGAGCATGCGGAGGTGCCGGCGGAGCCGGCGCAGCCCGATCCCCACGCCGCACCGGTCTTCTACGACCTGCCGGACATGCTGGTGAACCTCAACAGCAGCGGCAAGCGCCCGGCCTTCCTGAAGATCAAGATCTCGATCCAGCTTGCCAAGGGCGAGGACATACCGGCGATCGAGCATGTGCTGCCGCGCATCATCGACAACTTCCAGGTCTATCTGCGCGAATTGCGGTTGGAGGATCTGAAGGGGTCGGCGGGCATGTACCGCCTGCGCCAGGAGCTGCTGATGCGGATCACCGCGTCCGCCCATCCGGTGAAGGTCAAGGACGTTCTGTTCAAGGAAATGCTGGTCCAGTAGGGGCGGCGGAAACGGGCCATGAGCAACACCGAGGAACTGAGCGAAGAAGAACGCCTTGCCGCCGAATGGGCCGCCCTCGCCGAAGACGGTGGCGACATGGGCGACATGGCGGACATGGGCGGCGGCGGTTCGACCCGCGTCCTGAACCAGGACGAGATCGACAGCCTGCTCGGCTTCGACCAGGGCGGGGCCGGGGACGGCGACAACTCCGGCATCATGGCGCTGGTCAATTCGGCGCTGGTCAACTACGAACGCCTGCCCATGCTGGAGGTGGTCTTCGACCGCCTCGTCCGCATGATGTCCACGTCCTTGCGCAACTTCACCTCCGACAACGTCGAGGTCAGCCTCGACCAGATTTCCTCGGTGCGCTTCGGCGACTACCTGAACTCCATCCCGCTGCCGGCGATGCTGTCCGTCTTCAAGGCGGAGGAGTGGGACAACTACGGCCTGATGGTCGTGGACTCGGCGCTGATCTATTCCATCGTGGACGTGCTGCTGGGCGGACGGCGCGGTACGGCGGCGATGCGCATCGAAGGCCGCCCCTACACGACCATCGAGCGCAACCTCGTGGAGCGCATGGTTCATGTGGTGCTGTCCGACCTGTCCGCCGCCTTCGACCCGCTGTCGCCCGTCACCTTCCGCTTCGACCGGCTGGAGACCAACCCGCGCTTCGCCACCATCGCGCGCCCGGCCAACGCGGCGGTGCTGGTCAAGCTGCGGATCGACATGGAGGATCGCGGCGGCCGCCTGGAGCTGATGATCCCCTACGCGACGCTGGAGCCGGTGCGCGAGCTTCTGCTCCAGATGTTCATGGGTGAGAAGTTCGGCCGCGACTCGATCTGGGAAACCCACCTCGCCTCGGAACTGCTGGTCACCGACGTGGACATCTCCGCAGTGCTGGACGAGGTCACGATGACCCTGCACGACGTGCTGAACTGGCGCGTCGGCACGCGAATTCTTCTGAACGCCACACCGGACGGCACCATCGAGCTGCGCTGCGGCGACGTTTCCATGTTCCAAGGCCGCATGGGCCGCAAGGGCGGGCACATCGCCGTGCGGATCGAGCGGGAGCTGCCCAAGCAGGAGGTCATGCGGCTATGAGCCCGACCCTCACGCTCGTCCTCGATCTGGTGATGGTGGGGCTGCTCGCCGCGACCATCGCCTACGCGATCATCCTCAACCGGCAGATCATCAAGCTGCGCGAGAGCCGCGGCGAGATGGCCGAGCTGGTGCGCGGCCTGAACGAGGCCATGTCGCGCGCCGAAACCGGCGTGCGCGGTCTGAAGAAGACGGCCCACGAGACCGGCGACGATCTCCAGCGCACGGTCGCCAAGGCGCAGACCCTGCGCGACGAGCTGGAATTCATGATCGAGGCCGCCGACGCCATGGCGAACCGGCTGGGCAACGTCAGCGGGGAGCGTCCGAAGCCGGGCCCGGCGGCGCGTCCGGCGGTGCGCCCCGGCCTGTCCGCCCGTCCGCCCGTCGCGTCGCGCCCGGCCGTCGCCCCGCGCCCGATCGTCGAGGACGATCTCGGTCACGATGATCACGATCACGACGATCATGATCTCCATGGCCATGATCTCCACGGCCACGATCTCCACGGCCATGATCTCCACGGCCATGATCTCCACGACGATGGTCACATCGATCACGACGATCTGCCGCCGCTGCGTTCCGCCGCTTTCCGGAACGAGCCGCTGCGCGCTGATCCGCTGCGGGCCGAGCCGTTGCGGACCGACCCATTGTCGCGCCGCCCGGCGCCGTCGTCTGATCCCATCGTGCGCGAGGGCGAGAGCCTGTCCCGCGCCGAACGTGAACTTCTGCAAGCCATCGAGAACGCCGGCAAGGGGGTCGGATGAGCGACGCCACCACCACGAAAGGCGCGTCCGCTGCCGTCGGCGGCGGGGAGCCCAAGGTTGTGATCCGCCCGGCCGGGGCCACCCCGACCGGCGTCCGCACCAGCCCGAGCGTTGCCGGCCAGCCGCCGGCCCAGGGTGCCGCGCAGGCCGCGACCCAAGCCGCCGCCAAAGCGAAGCCGAAGGCCAAGGTGAAAGCCAAGGCGAAGCGCAAGCCCGCTGTTCCGCGCCGCCCGCTGTCGGAGCGGCTGCGCGAGAAGATGAAGGCGTGGCGGTTCCGCATCCTGCCGCTGACCATCTTCGTCGCCGTCCTGATGCTGGGGGTGCGCGTCGGCGATCTGTGGCGGATCACCACGCGCGACGCCCGCCTGCCGGAGTTCCCGGCGACCTTGGCCCAAGGGCAGAGCGCCGTTCCGGCGCCGCCCATGCAACTCGCCGCCAACGGCGCCAAGCCCTCGCCCGAACCGGCCCCGGCCCAGGGCGGGTCGAGCAACGGCGCGCCGCCCAATCCGACGCCGCCGGACAACGCCGCCCTCGGCCCGGTGAAGAACGAGGAGCTTCTCCAGCATTTCGCCGAGCGCCGCGCCGAGATCGAGCGCCGCACCAAGGAGCTGGAACAGCGCGAAGCCCTGCTGACCGCCGCCGAGAAGCGCATCGATCAGAAGGTGCAGGAGATGGACAAGGTCCGCTCCGACATCCAGAAGCTGATGCGCCAGGGCGATGAGAAGCAAACCGCGCAGCTCGAAAGCCTCGTGAAGATCTACGAGACGATGAAGCCCAAGGAAGCCGCCCGCATTTTCGAGGAGCTGGACATGCCCGTCCTGCTGGGGGTGGTGGAGAAGATGAAGGAAACCAAGACGGCGCCGATCCTGGCCGCGATGGATCCGCTGAAGGCCAAGGAGCTGACCTCCGCCCTCATCGAACGGCGTGGCCTGCCCACAGCACCGAAGAACTGAATACGCCCTTTGATTGCGATGACGGGAAGGCGGGTATGACCGTACGGTTGGTCATAACCCACCGCCCGCGGCGCATCTACTGAATATACGTACACGTACTGTCAGGATGGTAGAAGGCCCGCGACGGTCGGCATCGTTTCATGTTGGCTCCGGCGTGTTCGGGCAACGCAAGTTTGCCCAACAACAAGAAGGAAGGAGACAAGATGAACGACCAGAACCAGGGCCGTAGCTCGGGCGGTCAGCACTCCGGCGGCAACTTCAAGAACGATCCGGAGCGCGCGGCGGAAGCCGGCCACAAGGGCGGTCAGGTTTCCGGCGGCAACTTCAAGAACGACCCGGAGCGCGCCTCCGAAGCCGGCCACAAGGGTGGACAGGCGTCCGGCGGCAACTTCAAGAACGATCCGGAACGTGCGTCCGAAGCCGGCCACAAGGGTGGGCAGGCGTCCGGCGGCAACTTCAAGAACGATCCGGAACGCGCATCGGAAGCGGGCCGCAAGGGCGGCGAACACAGCCATGGTGGCGGGCGGAGCAGCGGCAGCTGACCGCCGGGACTGTTTTACTGGAACATTTCACCCCTGACTGTTTCATTGGCGCATCAGCCTGACGGAACAGTCGCACGGTGCAACGGTGAAGAAGGGCCGCCCGCAAGGCGGCCCTTTGTCCGTTTGCGGACTCCGCTTGAAACAAATTGCCGCAGCTTTCTTTAAAGTTCGACAGTGGCGAGCGTTGGTCGAAGGCGGACGGGCGCAGAACAACGCTTCCGCTTTCTTTCCGGCAGGGCGATTCCACGCCGTCTTTGCGTTGCGACGTTTCAGGCGCTTAACGGCGTGTTAACCGAGCGAAATTAGGGTTGGAAAGGCTGACGAGGCTCCGAGTCGGCGGCGGCCGTGCGAGGACGCGAGGTTGGGTCGAACCCGCTTCCGGCGTCTGCGTCCGGGCCGGCCGACGCACCCGATCGCACGCAGGCCGGACAAGACCACGGAACGCTCACATCGGAACGCACATGGCCCCGCCCGTTTCCTCCTCGCTCGCCGACCAGAAGCTCCTGCGCCAGCAGCTCGACGCCGCCCATGCCGAAGCGGCCCAGCCGCTGAGCCGCGAGGAGGTGACGGACATCGTCCGCTCCATCCTCGGCAGCATGGACGGCGACATCTCCGCCACCGACCTGCGCCTCTACAAGGAGGTGGTCGACCTCGCCCGCTTCATCGAGAGCGCCAAGCAGGAACTGGCGGCGCTCCAGCCCGCCGAAATCCGTGACCAGCACATCCCGAACGCCACCGATGAGCTGGACGCCGTCGTCGGCGCCACGGAACAGGCCACCTTCGCCATCTTCGACGCCTGCGACGTCATCACCGGCATCTCCGGCCAGATCGACCCGGAGAATTCCGCGAAGCTGACCGAGCAGGTGACCAAGATCTTCGAGGCCTGCAACTTCCAGGACATCACCGGCCAGCGCATCTCCAAGGTCGTGCGCACGCTCAAGCACATCGAATCGAAGGTGGACATGATCGTCGCGGCCTTTGGCGACGAGGTGCGGCAGAACCACACCCGCCCCGCCGCCGCGGTTGCCGTGGCTGAGGCCCACGCCGACCCGGCCCCGAACTTCGCCACCGACCGCCCGGCGGACGACCCGGAGGCCGGGCTGCTGCACGGGCCGCAGATGACCAGCGCCGCCATGGACCAGGACGAGATCGACCGCCTGCTGGCGAGCTTCGATTAATCCCATGGCTGCGCCCGGCCACAGGAAGCCGGACCTGTCGGGCAGCCGGCCGAACCCGAACAACGGAAGCATCGTGCTTCTGCTGTCGCTGTTCCTGCTGCTGCTCGTCTTCTTCATCGTTCTGAACGCCCAGTCCGTGCAGACCGCCCAGCGGGTGCGCACGGTGCTGGTGTCGCTGGAGCGCAGCTTCCCCGCCTTCTACATCGACCCCCGCCTGCGCGAACCGGCGGACCCGCTGGCCTCGCGCGCCGGCACCGTCTTCGCCGTGCAGCGGCTGGACGGTCTGGGCAATCTGTTCGCCACCGCCATCGCCGTGGCGAAGGTGGACAGCGTCACGCCGGGTCGCCTGTTGGAGGTGCGCCTGCCCGCCGACGAGCTGTTCCTTCCCGGCACGGCCGACCTGCGCCCGGATCGCATCGGCCTGATCGACCGGGTGGCCGACGCGCTGTTGCAGAACCGTCCCGGCGAGCGGATCGAGCTGGACGCGCTGCTGTCCATCGGCCCGGCGGGCGGCCCCAGCCAGCCGCCCGGCCCGGTGGTGCGGGCCGGCGCGCTGGCCCGGTTGCTGATCGCCGACGGGGCGCCGGCGGACGCGGTGACGGTGGGCATCGAGCGCGGCGCGCCGGGCGCCGTCCGCCTGCTGTTCAGCCTGCGCGCCCTGGACGATGCGCAGGGGGGAGGGCGCCGATGATCCGCCTTCCCAAACTCCCCAAGGCCGAGGACAAGAGCGGCGGCCACAACCGGACGATCTGGCTGATCAGCTTCACCGACCTGATGTCGCTGCTGCTCGCCTTCTTCGTGCTGATGTACTCGATGAGCGAGCCGGAAGCCCAGCGCTGGACCGGGCTGGTCAAGTCGCTGTCGTCGGCCCGCTCCACCGCGGTGACGCCCTCGGCGACGCCGCCCGAGCCGAAGGCCGCCTTCAACGCCGCCACGGTGGAGTCATATTCGGCGATCAATCTGGATTATCTCAGCGCCCTGCTTCGTACCCAGACCGCGGCCAACGAGGATCTGGCGGCGGTGGAGGTGCGGCGGGAGGACGACCGCGTGGTGATCGGCCTGCCGGCCCATGTGATGTTCGACCCAACCGGCGGCAGCTTCACCGACCAGGGGCGGCGCGTGCTGTATCTGCTGGGTGCGGCGGTGGGCCGGATCGGCAACCGGATCGAGGTGGTCGGGCACGCCGAGCGGGAGGACCAGTCCGCGGGGCTGGCCTGGGAACGCGCCCTGACGCGCGCGGTTGCCGTTGCGGCGCTGCTGCGCGAAACGGGCTACAAGCGTGACCTCGTGGCGCGCAGCCTGATGAGCGAAGCACCCGGCATCGATCCGGTGCCCGGCGGGGCGCGGGTCGATGTGGTGGTGCGTGAGGAGACGGCGGGGCCACCCGTGTCCGGGGCGGCCACCGATGCGGAGCCGGAGGAGTGAAACGGATGGGGCGGGGCAGGGCATACCGGCACTGGCTGAGCGGCTTCGTGGCCGCCACGGCCCTGCTTGCCGCCCAGATCGCCGTCACCCCGGCTGCCTGGGCCGTCGACGTTCCGGTGCGCGCCGCCACCCACAAGACCTTCGGGCGCATGGTCTTCGACTGGCCGCGCCAGACGGGCTACAGCGCGTCGGTGGAGGGCAACACGCTGGTCGTCCGCTTCGACGAGCCGATCAACGCCGCGCTGGACCGCACCGTGGCGGCCTTGCCCGGCTATCTGTCCGGTGTGAGGATCGGCGGCGACGGCACGACGGTGACCTTCGACCTGAAGCGGCCGGTGACGCTGAAGAGCTTCCGCAACGGCAACGCCGTGGCGCTCGACCTGACCCCCGCCGCGGAAGCGCCGGCCCAGAGCCAGACGCCGGCCCAACCCGCCGCTCCAGCGGCCAAGGCCGAGACACCGGCCGCACCCGCTCCGGCGCGCTCCGCAGGGCGGGTGACGGTCAGCGCGGCCGACACGCCGGAGCAGAGCCGCCTGTCCTTCACTTGGCCGGAGGGCGCCAACTACACGCTGCGCCGCGACGGCGCATCGGCCACGCTGCTGTTCGATCGCAACGGCAATGCCGATCTGGCGCCGGTGGCGAGGACGGCGCTGCGCAACATCCAGAACGTGGAGCAGTTCCGGCAGGCCAACGGCGCGCTGGCGGTGACCTTCGCCGTGCCGCAGGACGCCGAGATCAAGGACAGCAAGTCCGGCCGTTCCGTGGTGATCGACGTGCAGAATCCGGGCACGCGCGCCGGTCTGCCGACGGGCGACGCGGCGAGTGCGCCGCCGCCCGGCGCCACCACGACCACGGTGCGTCCACCCTCGGCCGCAGCCGCAGCCCCGCAACCCGCGACACCCCCGGCCGCCGCCGCACGGCCGGCTGCGGCGCCTCTCCCGGCGAAGGAGGTCGCGGCGGTTTCTGTGCCCGCCAAAGCCGAAGCCGCCAAAACCGACCCCGCCAAACCCGATCCGGCGAAAGCCGAGCCGCAGGGGCCGACGCTGGTCTTTGACGCGGGTGGCCCAGCCTCCATCGCCGTCTACCCGCGCGCCGGCCATCTCTACATCGTGTTCGACAAGCCGCTGCCCATCGGTGCCGGAAAGGCCATCGGCGGGGCCGGGACGGTCGGCGCGATCGAGCCGGTGCCGGCCACCGGCGGCAGTGCCTTCCGCACCAGGATCGGTGCACTGGTCTGGCCGAAGATCGAACGGCAGGGGACGAGCTGGAAGATCACGCCGTCCAGCCGCCTGACCGGCACGCCACCCTTCGAACTGAAGATCGATCCGGAGCCGGATTTCCTGTTGGGCGCCCGTCTGCTGGTGCGCGCCGCGGACGCGGCGACCGTGGTGACGCTGTCCGACCCCGACGTCGGCGACCGCCTCCAGGTCGTTCCGCTGCCGGCTCCCGGGAACGCTATTCCCGAATCGCACCGCTACGCCGACCTGGAACTGCTGCCCAGCTACCAGGGCGTCGTCGTCCGGCCCATCGCCGACGCCATCACCGTGCGCCCGGTGAAGGAAGGGGTGGAGGTGACCGCGGCGGGTGGCCTTCACCTGTCCCCCATGGCCGACGCCGGAAACCGCCCGTCGGCATCGGCGCAGACGGCCTCGCTGCCGCCGAAACCGTCCCCCGGCGGCGCGTCCAACACGCTGACTCCGCCCACAGACCCGAAGCCGGTGCCCTCCGGGCGCCGCCTGTTCGACCTGCCAGCCTGGAAGAAGGGCGACCTCGACCATTACACCGAGGCGCGGCAGAACCTTCAGCTCAACATCGTCAACGCGCCGGATTCCGAACGGCCCCGCGCCCAGCTCGACCTCGCCCGCTTCTATCTGGCGAACGGCTTCGGGCAGGAGGCCATCGGCATGATGGACGTGTTGCAGGAGGCCCAGCCCGACCTGGAGGGCTGGCCGGAGTTCCGCGCCCTGCGCGGGGCGGCGCGCTTCCTGGCGGGAAACACCGATGCCGCGGCGGAGGATTTCGCCCATCCGAACCTCGCCAACAACGGCGAGGCCGCGCTGTGGCGCGCCGCCATCGCGGCGGACCGCAACGACTGGCCGGCGGCCCAGGCCGGTTTCAAGGCGGCGGCGCCGATCCTGAATTCCTACCCCGACCCGATCCTGACGAAGCTGGCGACCCGCGCCGCCGAGGCCGCGCTGAAGACCGGTGACGCGCCCTTCGCCAAGCGGTTGCTCGACCGCATCGTCGAGCGTGGCGGCACGGACGCCGAGGAGCGGCCCGATGTCCAGTATCTCCGCGGCCTCTATTACGCCCAGACCAACGAGCCGGAGCGGGCGCTGGAGCAGCTGACCGCCTCCTACAACAGCCTCGACCGCTATTACCGGGCCAAGGCCGGGCTGGCGCTGGTGAACCTGCAACTTGCGGAAGGCCGCATGTCGCCGCCCGCCGCGGCGGAGCGGCTGGCCGGGCTGACCTTCACGTGGCGCGGCGACGAGCTGGAGATGCAGATCCGCCAGCGCATGGGCGAGGTGCTGATCGCTGCCGGCCAGTACGCCGACGGCTTCAACGCCATGAAGGAGACTGCCGCCCTGGTCGCCGACACACCGCGGGCGGAGGAGATCACCCGAGAGATGTCGCGCATCTTCGCCGACCTCTACAAGGACGGGGCGCAGAAGCTGCCGACCATCGAGGCGCTCCAGCTCTATGACCAGTTCCGCGAGCTGACCCCGGTGGGCGAGGCGGGCGACGAGGTGATCCGGCAGCTCGCCGAGCGGCTGATCTCGGTGGACCTGTTGAACCGCGCTGCCGACCTGCTGCAGCATCAGGTCGAATACCGCCTGTCCGGCGAGGACAAGGCGCGAGTCGGCACCCGGCTCGCCTCCGTCCGCCTGCTCGACAACAAGCCGGAGGACGCCCTGCGCGCGCTGGAGCTGTCCAACGTGCCGAACCTGCCGGCGGATCTGGTGGGCGAGCGCCGCCTGATGCAGGCCAAGGCGCTGGCCGAGCTGGGCCGCGGCGATGAGGCGCTGCTGCTGCTCTCCGAGGACGACAGCAAGCCGGCCAACTCGCTGCGGGTGGACATCGCGTGGCGCGCCCAGAAGTGGGAGGCCGCGGCCTTCGCCCTGAACAAGCTGATCGGCCCGCCGCCGCCGCCGACCCAGCCGATCAACCCGGCGACCTCGCAACTCGTCCTGAACCGCGCGGTGGCCCTGGCCTTGGCCGGGGATGGTACGAACCTGAACCTGCTGCGCAAGGAGTTCGGATCGGCGATGACCAACGGTCCCGACGTCGACGCCTTCCGCGTGCTGACCCGGCCGGAGCAGGCGCTGGGCCTGATCGACGTCAACACCGTGCGTTCCCGCGTCGCCGAGGTGGACGTGTTCCAGAAGTTCCTGAAGAACTACCGCGGCAAACAGAGCGCGGCGATCAACTGATCCTGTCTTGGAACACGCCTTCGCTCAACGAAAAGCCCCGGTCCAATGGACCGGGGCTTTTTTATCAGTGAAGCGGCGGCAAATCCTCAGAGCTGTACCTGGGTGCCCAGCTCGACCACGCGGTTCGGTGGGATCTTGAAGAAGTCGGTGGCGCTGACCGCGGTGCGCGACATCACGACGAACAGCTTCTCCCGCCACTGGGCCATCTGCGGGTTGATGCGGGGGATCAGCGTCTCGCGGCCGAGGAAGAAGGAGGTCGTCATCACGTCGAACTCCAGCCCGAACGCCTTGCACAGCCGCAGCGCCTTGGGGATGTTCGGCTCCTGCGAGAAACCGTAGCGCACCGTCAGGCGGTAGAAGCCGTCGGCGAGTCCCTCCAGGACGACGCGCTCCTTGGCCGGAACGCGGGGCACGTCCTCGACCATCACGGTCAGGAAGACGATGCGCTCGTGCATCACCTGATTGTGCTTCAGGTTGTGCAGCAGGGCGATCGGCACCGTGTCGGCGCTGGAGGTCAGGAAGATCGCCGTTCCCTTCACCCGCTGGATGTCGGAGGACTTGGCGTGCCGCTTGACGAAGCCGTCCAGCGGCAGGGAATCCTCGGCCAGCCGGCGGTTCAGGACGGCGCGACCGCGGCGCCACGTCGACATCAGCCCCAGCGTTACCGCGGCGATGACCAGCGGCACCCAGCCGCCGTGCGGGATCTTCACGGCGTTGGCAAGGAACAGCGCCAAGTCGACGCTGAGGAACAGCGCGCCCAGCGCCAGACAGACGGGCAGGCTCCAGTTCCAGCGGCGATGCGCCACGACCAGCGCCAGGATGGTGGTGATGACCATGTCGCCGGTCACCGCGATGCCGTAGGCGGTCGCCAGCCGGCTGGAGGATTCGAACCAGACGACCAGACCGATGACGGCGAACAGCAGGCCCCAGTTGGCCCGCGGGATGTAGATCTGTCCGCCTTCCTCCTGCGAGGTATGGCGGATGTCCAGCCGTGGGCATAGGCCGAGCTGCACCGCCTGCCGGGTCAGTGAAAAGACGCCGGAGATCACCGCCTGGCTGGCGATCACCGCCGCGCAGGTCGACAGCAGGATCATCGGATAGAGACCCCACTCCGGCACCAGCAGGTAGAAGGGGCTGCGCACCGCCGTGGGATTGCTCAGCAGCAGGGCGCACTGGCCGAGATAGTTCAGCAGCAGCGCGGGCAGCACCACCGCCAGCCAAGCCACCTTGATGGGGCGGCGGCCGAAATGGCCCATGTCGGCGTAGAGTGCCTCGCCCCCGGTGACGGCCAGAACGACGGCGCCCAGCACCAGGAAGCCGATCCAGCCGTTCGAGGCGAAGAAATGAACGGCGTGGCGCGGGTCGAGCGCGGCCAGGACCTGCGGTTCCTTGACCAGCTCGATCAGGCCGAGCAGGCCCAGTGTGGCGAACCACGCGACCATGATCGGGCCGAACAGCCGGCCGACCTTCTCGGTGCCGCGGCTCTGGATTCCGAACAGGGCGATCAGGATGCCCACGGTCACCGGCACCACGACCCGCTCCAGCGCCGGCTGCGCCACCTCCAGCCCCTCCACCGCGGAGAGGACGGAGATTGCCGGGGTGATCATGCCATCGCCGTAGAACAGGGCGGCGCCGAACAGGCCCATCGCCATCAGGCCGGACAGCCGCCCGGTGGAATCCGGCCGGCTGTTGGTCGCCAGCGCCAGCAGGGCCAGGATGCCGCCCTCGCCCTTGTTGTCGGCGCGCATGACGAACAGCACGTATTTCACCGTGACCACGAGCACCAGCGCCCAGAAGACCATGGACATGATGCCCAGGATGTTCTGCGGCGTCAGGGCGAGCCCATGCTCCGGCGAGAAGCATTCGCGCAGCGTGTAGAGCGGGCTGGTGCCGATGTCGCCGTAAACGACGCCAAGCGCACCGAGGGTGAGCGCGGCCAGCCTGCCCTTGTCGGGTGCCGCGGCTTTCAGGGTCGTGTCTGACATGTGGGACGTGGAGGGGGTCCGTTGGGAGTCCGAGCGGGGGACGAAGAAGCCACAAGCTGCGGGTACGGCGGCGGTCGGTGCGCTCGCGCGGGCCGATCCTCTTACGCTCTTCCCAGATCCAATACTAGCGCAAGGCGATGCGCCCGTCCGCAGGCGGTTTCACCTGCGACGATCTGTGCCGGAGGCCGTGGCCACCCTGTTCAGAGCGTGCCGAAGCTGCGCGCCAGCGATCCGGCGATCAGGTACCAGCCGTCCACCAGCACGAAGAAGATGATCTTGAACGGAATCGCCACCATGGTCGGCGGCAGCATCATCATGCCCATCGACATCAGGATCGACGATACCACCATGTCGATGATCAGGAAGGGCAGGAACAGCAGGAAGCCGATCTCGAAGGCCCGCTTGATCTCCGAGATCATGAAGGCGGGAACCAGCACATGCAGCGGGGTCTGCTCGGCGTCCGCCACGTTCTCGATGCGCGCCATGTCCATGAACAGGCGCAGGTCCTTCTCGCTGGTGTGCTTCAGCATGAACTCGCGCAGCGGGGCGACCGTGCGGCGGAAGGCCTCCGTCTCGTCGATGTCCTGGTTGATCAGGGGCTGGATGCCCTGGTTGTAGGAACGCTCGAACACCGGGGCCATGACGAAGAAGGTCAGGAAGACCGCCAGCGACATCAGCACCGTGTTCGGCGGCACCTGCTGGATGCCCAGCGCCGAGCGCAGGAAGGACAGAACGATGACGATGCGGGTGAAGGCCGTCATCATGATCAGGATCGACGGCGCCAGCGACAGCACGGTGATCAGCGCGACCATCTGGACGATGCGCCCGGTGGTCGATCCCCCGGCGTCGCCCAAGTCGAAGGTCATGCTCTGGGCCAGCGCCGGCCCGGCGGCCAGCGCCCCGGCGACTCCGATCGCCAAGGCCAGCAGGCCGGCGAACACCAGCCGTCCCGTCCCGCCGGTGCCGACCTTCATGACCGTTCCCCCGCGGGCGGCGGGGCGGAAACCTCGGCCATCGCGCCCTGGAAGCCGCCGCGTGGCGTCTGGTCGACCACCTGGTCGCCGAAAGCGCTCAGCAGCAGCAGATGCTCACTGTCGTCGCGGCGGACCAGCACCAGCCGGCGCTTGCCGTCAAGCGGCAGCACCTCGACGACGCCCAGCCGGCGCTGGCGCCCCGACGTGGCGGTCATGCCGCCGAAACCGATGCGGCGCATCACCCAGGCCACCAGCACGATCAGCGCGATGACGAAGGCGAGGGCGAGAACGAATTGGATGTACTGGTCGAGGCCCATGGATCAGGTCAGCTCTGTCGGGACGGCGTGGCCGGCGGGTCGGAGGGGAGGTCGGCGGAGGCGCTGCGGCCGTAAACGGCGCTGGCGCGCTGACGCGCCGAATGGGGGTCGTGGCGTCCCTCGGCGGCGGCGGCCAGCGTTTCCCTCTGGCGGGTCAGCGCCGCCGCGACGGCGTCCAGCGTGGGGAGCAGGCGTTCCAGGGCGGCGGCCAGTTCGGCGTCGCCGCGGACGGACTGCGCCTTGGCGCACAGGGCGGCGACACGGATGTCGAGCCCGGTGAGGTCCGCCGTCAGTCCGGCCTCCATCTGGTCGCGGGTCTCCTCCAGCGCGGCGGCCAGAGCCTGGATATCCCGGCGGAGCGTCGCGGTCTCTGTCACGGAGCCTCTCCGGTGGCCGGTTCCGCAGACGGCGGTAGCGTGCCGTTGGCGCGGTAGACGTAAGCGAGGATCTCGGCCACGGCGGCGATGGCCTCGATGGGGATTTCCGAGTCGATGTCCACCGCCGACAGGATCTGCACGAGGTCGGCGTCCTCGCGCACCTTCACGCCGTTGGCGAAGGCCAGCTCCAGGATCTGTTCGGCCACATGGCCCTTGCCGGTGGCGACAACGCGGGGCAGGGACTGGTCGCCCAGCTCATACTTCAGCGCGACCGCGACGGGCCGGTTGGGAAGGGGGCGGTGGTTGGGAGTCGGCTCGGACAAGGGGCTCCTGCCGGATGGCCTGTGTCGATGGGCGTATCCTGGCGGAACATGCTTAACGAAGCATGAAGCTCAAGCGTGGCGGGTTAAGGACGGAGCGATGCCGTGGGCTGGATTCATCTTTGATTAACTGAAACGGCGGAAGATCGGAATGCTGTGATGCATCCCGCCCGCCTTGGTGCGCGCCTTCGCGCGTCCGGGCGGCAGGCCCTCAGACCGGAACCCGGCGATGAATCTCGAAAACCTCGGCCTCTTCAAGCTGATGTCGCGCAAGATGGGCTGGCTGACCGAACGCCAGAACGTGATTGCGCAGAACATCGCGAACGCCGACACGCCGGATTACAAGGGCCGCGACCTGAAGCCCTTCACCTTCCGCGACGCCTTGTCCGACAGCCGCCGCCTCCAGCCCAACGCGACCAACGCCTCGCACCTCCAGGGGACGCGCGGCACGGGCGGGCTGAACCAGGAGCAGCGCCAGCGCAATCCCTACGAGACGGCGCCGGACGGCAACAACGTGGTCCTGGAAGAGCAGATGCTGAAGCAGGGCCAGACCGGCATGGACTTTCAGACGATCACGAACCTCTACAAGAAGCAGGTCAACCTGATCCGGTCCTCCATCCGCAGCGGCGGTTAAGGAGCGGCGGGGTTCAGGGAGAAGGAGGCGGAACATGGATCTCTATACGTCGATGGCGGTATCCGCGTCCGGCATGAAGGCGCAGGGCACGCGCCTGAAGACCATCGCGGAAAATCTGGCCAACGCCAACACCACGGCGGAAACGCCGGGCGATCTGCCCTACCGGCGCAAGGTCGTGATGTTCCAGAACGCCCTGGACCGCCAGATGGGAGTCGATCTGGTCCGCGTCGCCAAGATCGACGTCGACAAGAAGGACTTCGAGCGGCGCTACGACCCCTCGCACCCCTCTGCGGACGCCGACGGCTACGTGCTGCTGCCCAATGTCAATTCGGTGGTCGAGGCGATGGACATGCGCGAGGCGCAGCGCTCCTACGAGGCCAACCTGTCGGCGGTGGACAGCGCCCGCCAGATGCTGACGCGCACCATCGACATTCTCCGCGCCTGACGCCGCGACGCTTTTTCTGAAGGAAGGACGCACGTCCCATGGTCAACCCGATCAACGCCGCCGCGGCCTACGCGAACACGGCCGCCTCCACGACCGGGCCGGGCATGGCCCCGCGCAACGGCGTCAGCTTCGGCGACGTTCTGGAGCAGACCGCCAAGGAGGTCATCGGCGACCTGAAGCAGGGCGAGACGATGACCGCCCGGGCCGCCGTCGGGCAGGCCGACCTGACCGACGTCGTCCAGGCCGTCACCAACGCCGAGGTGACGCTGCAGACCGTCACCGCCGTGCGCGACAAGGTGCTGTCGGCCTATCAGGAAATCCTGCGCATGCCGATCTGACGGCGGCTTGCCGACCCTGAGCAGAAGCGCCCCGAGCGAAGCATCATGAGCGAAACCGACGTCATCGAGATCTGCCGCACCTCCATCGTCACGCTGGTGTTCGTGGTGGCGCCGGTGCTGGTCGCCATGATGGTGGTCGGCACGGTGATCTCAGTGTTCCAGGCGGTCACCCAGATCAGCGAGCAGACGCTGGCCATGGTGCCGAAGGTCCTTCTGGTCTTCGGCCTGTCGATCCTGCTGATGCCCTTCATGCTGGGCGAGTTGCGGTCCTTTTTCGAGCATGAGGTCGCTGACCGCATCGTCGCCATCGGCACCGGCGCCAACAGCGTCCCCAACGCCGGAAATCTGCCCGGCGGCGGCGGATGAACCTGCTTCAGCAGTTTCTGGGCGACCAGATCTTCCTCTGGTTGCTGGTCTTCGCGCGCGTCGGGACGGCTTTCAGCATCATGCCGACCATCGGCGATGCCTTCGTCTCCACCCGCACGCGCCTTCTCTTTTCCGTCGCGGTCAGCGTTCTGGTGGCGCCGGTGCTCGGCGACCGCATGCCGCCGATGCCTGACAACATCTTCCGCCTGTTCGTGCTGATCGCCGGGGAGGTGACCGTAGGCATCTTCATGGGCACCGTCGCCCGCCTGCTGATGGGCGCGCTGGAGGTGGCCGGGACGATCATCGCGCTTCAGTCCGGCCTGTCGAACGCCCAGATGTTCAACCCGGCCATGGCGTCTCAGGGATCGCTGCCCGGCGCCCTGATGGGGTGGCTTGGGCTGCTGCTGATCTTCATCACCAACCTTCATCATCTGCTGATCATGGCGGTGGTGGACAGCTATTCGACCTTCGCGCCGGGGGCGGCGATCCCCATCGACGACATGGCGAACGTGGTCGGGCAATTGGTCGGCAAGTCCTTCATGCTCGGCGTGCAGATGGCGGCGCCGTTCCTGATTTCCGGCATGCTGTTCGCGCTGGCGCTTGGTCTGCTGAACAAGCTGGCGCCGCAGATCCAGGTGTTCTTCCTGTTCACCTCGCTCCAGGTCGCCCTGGGGCTGTTCATGTTCGCCCTGACGCTGGCCGCGATGATGATGTTCTGGCTGACCCATTTCGAGGCCGCCTTCGTCGATTTCCTGAGACCGGGCTGAGCGGGGAGAGATCCGGTGTCCGAAGACGCGGATGAATCATCCAAAACAGAAGATCCTACGCAAAAGAAGCTCGATGAGGCCCACAAGCAGGGCCAGTACGCGATGACGCAGGAAATCGGCAATTGGCTGATGATCGCCGCTGCACTGGTGATCCTGATCACGATTCTGCCTGGAACGCTGAAGGGCATGGTGCCCCGCCTGAACTTCTTTTTCGAGAACCTGGACCAGATCCCCATGGACCAGGGCGGGGTCGGCGCGGTGCTGATGCGGGTGATGAAGGACATCCTGTGGGCGCTGTGGCTGCCGATCCTGTTCCTGCTGTTCGCCGGGGTGATCGGCACCATCGGACAGAAAGGCTTCAACGTCTCCTGGGAACTGATCACACCGAAATTCAGCAAGCTGAATCCGATCTCCGGCATCGCCAACCTGTTCAGCGCCCAGAAAGGTGTCGATCTGCTGAAGAGCTTGGCCAAGGTCGCGGTGGTCGGCGTCGTCGCCTACATCGCGCTTCAGCCGATGATGCTGACCATAGGGCATTTCATCGGCATTGACATGATGCTGCTGCTTCGTGAGATGGATGGCCTGACCTTCCGGTTGCTCGCCGGCGTTCTGGCCATTCTGACTCTGATCGCCGGGGCCGACCTGTTCTGGCAGCGCCACAGCTTCGACAAGAAGATGCGCATGACCAAGCAGGAAGTGAAGGACGAGCACAAGCAGGCCGAAGGCGACCCGCACGTCAAGGGCCGCATCCGACAGCTGCGTTTCGAACGGGCGCGCAAGCGCATGATGGCGGCGGTGCCCAGCGCCGACGTGGTGGTGACCAACCCGACCCACTTCGCCGTCGCGCTGAAATACGACTCCACCACCATGGGTGCCCCGATGGTGGTGGCGAAGGGCGCCGATGCCGTCGCCTTCAAGATCCGCGAGATCGCCGAGGAGAACGGCGTACCGGTGATGGAGAATCCGCCCCTCGCCCGTGCGCTCTATGCCGCATGCGATATCGACGAGGAGGTTCCGTCCGAGCACTATCGCGCCGTGGCGGAAGTCATTACCTATGTCTTCAAGCTGAAAGGACGCGCGGTGCGGAACTGAGGGCCGTTCCCGGACCTTTCCTTGCAGCGAACGGCTGACCTGGAGTTCCGGTGGACGACACGACCTCTTCCTTTGCCGACAGCGCTCCCGCCGGCCAACGCCCCGATGGTGCCGCGGGGGTGGGGGAACGGCCCGGCGGCGGCTTCGCCACCGCGGTTCTGGCGGTCCTTCTTCTGGCCGGGCTGGGCGCCGCGGGGACTGGGGTGGTTCTGGACCGCGACCCGCTGGCCTGGGCCGGCCTGACCACCGCGGGAGCGGGAGCCTTGGCTTTGGCGATCCGCATGGTCCGCGCGCGGCGGCGGGTGGCCCGCGTCGGTTCCCTGCTGGGCAGCGCGCTGGAGGGGCTTCCCTCCGGCCAGCTCGTCTGCGACGGCGCCGGGCATGTGGTCTTCGTCAACAGCACCTTCCGCTCGCTGACCGGCTGGAGCGAGGGCGAGCCGCCGCTGCGTGCGCTCGAACGCCAGTTCGCCGACGATGCGGACAGCGCCGACGCCTTCCGCCGCCTTTGCGAGCGGGTGAAGGGCGGCTATTCCGGTTCCATCGAGCTGGTGGTCCGCCAGCAGGGGCGCGCTGCCGAATGGCGCCGCATCCAGGGGCAGCCCATCGATGGACACGCCGGGGCGGTGATGTGGCGCGTCGAGGACATCACCGCGCGGCGGGAGCTGGAGCAGGTGACGCGGCGCGAGCAGACCCAGCTCATCGATTTCATGGACCACGCGCCGATCGGCTTCTTCTCGGTGGACCAGGACGGGCACTTCCAGTTCGTCAACGCGACCCTGGCGAAGTGGCTGGGCTGCGCGCCGGAGGATCTGGTCGAGGGCGGGCGCCGCCTTCACGACGTTCTGGCCCATCCGCCCGCCGTTTCCGCTCCCTACGACTTCCTGGAGGGCGGCGGGCTGGAGCAGCGCGGCGAGATCGCCATGGACGGGCTCCAGGGCCGCCGCTTCCAGGCCTATGTCGCGCAGAGCGTGGTGAGGGGCGAGGACGGGCGGATTTCGCACACCCGCTCCGTCGTGCGCGACCTGACGCCGGAACGCGAGTGGCAGGAGGCCCTGCGGCTGTCCGAACAGCGCTTCCAGCGCTTCTTCGAGGACGCGCCGATCGGCATCGCCCTGGTGGACGAGGGCGGGCGGCTGGCCGAGTGCAACCAGGCCTTTCTGGCGCTGATCGGCAGCGATGCCGGCAACGTCCTCGGACGGGGCATGGCCGACCTGATCGTCCCGGCGGAGCGCGCCATGGTGTCCGAGCGGCTGACCGCCGTGCAGGGCGGTTCCGACCCCACCGCCCCGCTGGAGGTGAGGCTGACCGGCGGGCGCGAGCTGGTGGCCCAGCTCTACGCCTGTCTCTTATACACATCTCCGAGCCCACGAGACTATAAC
>NZ_JAUQTX010000128.1:0-19019 GCF_059803775.1 Azospirillum sp. UFLA03-27
GATCTACACTCGCGTATAATCGTCGGCAGCGTCAGATGTGTATAAGAGACAGCATAGGCCCCTTCCCTCCCCTGCGAAGCGGGGGAGGGTTAGGGAGGGGGCAATGCGCTTTACTCCCTCAACACCTCACGCAATGCTCTCGAACCCGTTGGTGATCGGATAGCGCCGCTCGCGGTTGAAAAGCCGCGGTGTGATCTTCGGGCCGGGAGGCGCCTGGCGGCGCTTGTATTCGGCCAGATGCAGCATGCGCCAGACCCTGTCCACCACCTCCGGCGCGTGGCCGCGGGCGGCGATCTCCGCCACGCCCAGATCCTTCTCCACCAGACAGCGCAGAATGTCGTCCAGCGCATCGTAGGGCGGCAGCGTATCCTGGTCGGTCTGGCCGGGCTTCAGCTCCGCGGTCGGGGCCTTGACCAGCACGCGCTCCGGAACGACGCGGCCCGCCGGGCCGAGCGCGCCCTCCGGCACCTGCGCGTTGCGCCAGCGCGCCAGCGCGTAGACGGTCGTCTTATAGACGTCCTTCAGCACGGCGTAGCCGCCGCACATGTCGCCGTAAAGCGTGGCGTAGCCGACCGACATCTCCGACTTGTTGCCGGTGGACAGCACCATGGGGCCGAACTTGTTGGACAGCGCCATCAGCGTGACGCCGCGGGAGCGCGCCTGAATGTTCTCCTCCGTGGCGTCCGGGTCACGACCCGCGAAGGCCGGCAAGAGCATCCGCTCGAACGCCTCCATCGCCGGGACGATGGGAACGGTGTCCAGCTTGCAGCCCAGCAGCTCCGCCGATTCCGCGGCGTCGTCCAGGCTGTCCTGCGCGGTGTAGGGCGACGGCATCATCACGCCGTGCACCCGCTCGGCGCCCAGGGCGTCCACCGCGATGGCCGCCGACAGCGCCGAGTCGATTCCACCCGACAGGCCCAGGACGACGCCGGGAAAGCGGTTCTTGGTCACATAGTCGCGCAAGGCCAGCACCAGCGCCGCGTAGACCGACTCCAGACCCTCCGGCGGAGCGACGCATTCCGTGTCGGCGCAACTCCAGACATCGTCGGCGCCGCGCTCCCAGCGGGTGATCAGCAAATGCTCGGTGAAGGCGGGGGCCTGCGCAACCAGCCGGCAATCGGCGCCCAGCGCGAAGCTGGCACCGTCGAAGACCAGCTCGTCCTGTCCGCCCACCTGATTCACGTAGAGCAGCGGCAGGCCCGACTCGGTGACCCGCCGCACGGCAAGCTGGACGCGCTGGTCGTGCTTGTCCAGCTCGAACGGGCTGCCGTTGGGGACCACCAGGATCTCCGCCCCGCTTTCCGCCAGCGTCTCGATCACGTCGGTGGACCACATGTCCTCGCAGATCGGAACACCCAGCCGCACGCCGCGGACGTTGATCGGGCCGGGCAGCGGACCGGGGACGAAGACGCGCTTCTCATCGAAGACGCCATAGTTTGGCAGGTCCACCTTGAAGCGGGTCGCCGCGACCGTTCCGCCGTCGAGCAACAGGGCGGCGTTGTGGCGTTTGTCGCCGTCGCGCCAGGGCGCGCCGACCAGCAGGGCCGGGCCACCATCCGCCGTCTCGGCGGCGAGTTCACGCACCGCCTGCTCCACCACGTCCAGGAAGAAGGGCTTCAGCACCAGATCCTCCGGCGGGTAGCCGGTCACTGCCAGCTCCGGGCAGACCACAAGGTCGGCGCCGCGCGCGGCGGCCTCCGCCCGCGCGTCGCGGATGCGGTCGATGTTGGCGGCGATGGCGCCGACGGTCGGGTTGATCTGGGCCAGCGCGATGGAGAAGCGGTCGGTCATGGCGGCGTCGTCCGAGAAAGCGGCGGATCGGCGACACCGTAACAGCCGGAGGCCGGGGGCGGAAGCGGCGCACGGCCGCAGCGGAACCGCCCCACCGCAAGCTGTGTTGCCGGAAGGACAGGACGCCAACAGAAGGATGACCGGTCATGCAGAAATCCGGGCAGGGTTCCGGTGCCACGACCTCCGTCTGGATGGACCGCGGCGGGGCGGCGATGCCCACCGGGACGGTCGCCCCTACCGCCGCGGCGCTGGGCGCACTGCGGCCTGATGTGATCATCGTCGGAGCGGGCATCGCCGGGGTCACCACCGCCTATCTGCTCCAGCGCTCCGGCAAGTCGGTTCTGCTGCTGGACGACGGGCCGCCGGGCGGCGGCGAGACCGGGCGCACCACGGCGCATCTCTCCAACGTCATCGACGACCGCTTCACCGAGATCGAACGGCTGCACAGCGAGTCCGGCGCCTGCATGGCCGCGGACAGCCACGGCGCCGCCATCGACACCATCGAGCGGATCGCCCGCGAGGAGGGCATCGACTGCGGCTTCGCCCGGATCGACGGTTATCTGATGCTGGCGCCGGGGCAGGACCCCGCCAGTTTGGACCGCGAGCGCGACGCCGCCCGCCGCGCCGGGCTGGACGATGTCGAGCGGCTGGACACCCCGCCCATCCGGCATCCCGGCCCCTGCCTGCGCTTCCCCCGGCAGGCCCGCGTCCACGCGCTCGATTATCTGGCCGGGCTGACCCGCGCCTTCCTGGCGCGCGGCGGCGCGCTGGCCACCGGGGCGCATGTCTCAATGATCCGGCAGGACGGGGAGCGCGTGCGCGTCGAGGCCGGGCCGGACCACGCGCTGGTCGAGGCCGATGCGGTGGTCGTTGCCACCAACTCCCCGATCAGCGACCGCTTCGCCATCCATTCCAAGCAGGCGCCCTACCGCACCTACGCCATCTCCCTGCGGGTGCCGAAGGGCAGCGTGCCCGACGCCCTCTATTGGGACACGCTCGACACCTATCACTATGTGCGGCTCCAGCCGGAGGCCGACCACGACCGGCTGATCGTCGGCGGCGAGGACCACAAGACCGGCGAGGCCCGCGACATGGCCGAGCGCTGGGCCGCGCTGGAGGCCTGGACGCGCGCGCATTTCCCCCAGGCCGGGGCGGTCGAGCACCGCTGGTCCGGGCAGGTGATGGAGCCCTTCGACGGGCTGGCCTTCATCGGCCCCGACCCGGCCTATGGCGGGCGGGTCTTCGTCGCGACCGGCGACAGCGGCATGGGCATGACCCACGGCACCATCGCCGGGCTGGTGCTGTGCGAGCTGATCCACGGCAGCGGCAGTCCGTGGGCCGCGCTGTACGACCCCGGCCGCAAGATGACCAGCAAACTCGGCACCTACCTGCGGGAGAACCTGGACGCCGCCCGCCACTTCCTGCCCTACGTGCAGGGGCCGGAGCTGGAGGGGGAGGACCGCATCCAACCCGGCCAGGGCGCGGTTCTGAAATCGGGCGTCTGGCCCGTCGCCGTCTTCCGCGACGAGTCGGGGGCGCTGCACCGCCGCTCCGCCATCTGCCCCCATCTGAAATGCGTGGTGCGCTGGAATCCCGGCGAGCGGAGTTGGGACTGCCCCTGCCACGGCTCCCGCTTCGCCGTGGACGGAACGGTTCTGAACGGCCCGGCCACCCAGCCCCTCGCGCCCGTGGAGGACTCCGCAAGCAAAAACTGATAAAATCCTTCGAAACCGAAGAGTTTCGACCGAGCGTTGCAGGAACCCTGCGACGAATTAACCTGTGGTAAAGGACTCCGGTACGATCATACCCTTACGGCGAAACGATCACGCGCGGGAGGCGGCGATGTATTACTCGGAAATGTCCGGACCGACAGGGACGACCAGCACGGTCCTGCAACAGGCGAACAACGCCAAGAAGGCAACCGAGAGCAAGGCCGCGGACGGCGCCAAGGCCACCGCCACGACCGCCGCCGACGCCGCGACTCCCGCGAAAAGCGCCAGCCCGGCCTACACGATCAGCCAGTCGATGGAAAACCTGCTCGACAACCTGTCGGGCAAGAAGCCCGCGGCGGCGGGTGCCGACGGTGCCAACGCCGGAGCGGCGGGCGACGCGGCCGCCGGCGGCAAGACCGGCTCCCAGGCGATGGCCGACCGGGCCAAGCAGGCCGAGCAGATCATGCAGAAGGCGCTGGAGCAGTCCAAGGGCCTCTCCGGCCTGTTCGAGAAGGCCATCGACAACATGGCCGGCGATCTCGGCAGCCTGCTCGGCGGGCTGGGCATGTCGGACGACGACGTGAAGGGCGCCGTCGGCGATTTCGGCAGCGCCATGAAGGACAAGCTGAAGTCCATGGATTTCAGCCAGATGGGCATGAGCATGGAGGAGGCCCGGTCGCAGTGGTCCATCGAGTCCCGCGGCATGGAGCTGACCATCCAGGATGGCGACAAGTCGGTCCGCATCTCCTTCGCCAAGTCCACCCTGGACTTCACCCGCGAGGACCGCGGGCTGGCGGCCACGCTGAACGCGGACGGCTCGGGCAGTGCCATGTTCTCCGCCGCCACGACCAAGGTGTCCGGCAAAGCCACCGGCATGATCGTCCGCGCCAACGGCTTCAGCGATGACGAGATCAAGGGCGTCCTGGAAAAGCTGAACGGCATGGCCGCGAAGGGCGGGATGAACGGCCTCGGCGCCCTGACCCCGACCAAGAGCGCCGATGGCGTGATGCACCTGAACCTCGACCTGTCGCAGCCCATCCCCGGCCTGACCGACGGCAGCAGCGCCGCCAAGGGCGCCGCCGCAGCGGAAGCGTCCCAGAAGGTGGACATCAAGGCGTGAGGAGGGGCGGGTCGTTTTCCCGGAAGGGACGCCCGCAAAAGGGGTGCGATCTGTGATAACGGGGGCCGGCGCTTGCCGTCCAGCCGGCTCCCTGTATAGAAGCGGCTTTCGCTGTTTCGGAGATTCGCTTCCCCATGACCGACCGCAACGCCGTTCTGGCCGCGAACCGGGCTTTTTACCAAGCCTTCACCGGGCGTGACTTCCCCGCCATGGACCGGCTGTGGGCCTCCCGCCTGCCCGTGTCCTGCATCCATCCCGGCTGGACCATCCTGTTCGGCCGGGAGGCGGTGGTGTCGAGCTGGCAGGACGTTCTGCGTTCCCCCCGCGGCCCAGCGGTGCAGGCACGCAACGAACGCGTCAGCCTGTACGGCGACACCGCCGTCGTCCTCTGCGAGGAGATCGTGGGAGACGCGGTGCTGGCGGCGACCAACCTGTTCGCGCGCGAGGACGGCGAGTGGCGGCTGGCCCACCATCAGGCCGGACCGGTCGCCGAACCCGCCTCGCAAATCCTGACGCCTCCCGACCGCCTACCCCCCGGCGGCCTGCTGCACTGACGGCGGCCCCTCTTCCCCCTCGCGCGTTCAGCGACGCTCCGCCGCCCTCTCCAACTGCCAGATCAGATCGCCCACCACCCGGTCGGCGGTGATCCGCTCGGGGTCGCTGTTGGTCAGAGCCACCGCGGCCCAGCGGTGGGCGCGTGAGAAGGCGATGTAGGCGTTGAAGCCGCCGGTGGAACCGGAATGCCAGAGAATCGCCGTGCCGTCCGCCGCCCAGGCGACGAACCAGCCCAGCGCCATCGCCCCCTGCCCGAGCGCCCCCGGGTCGCGCAGCGCCCGCCCGTCCACCTGCACCGACTGGGCGAGCGCCAGCGTCCCGGCGGTCTCCTCGTCGCAGGCGGCCTTTCCCAGGCCGGTGCAGTCGCCCATGTTGGCGCGCAGCCAGCGCAGCAGGTCGTCGGCGGTGGAGTAGAGGCCGAAGGAAGGCTGCATGGCCGGCGCCTCCCAATCCGGCACCACCTGCCCGCGGGCGTGGCCCACCGCCTTGCGGGCGCGCTGCCCGGCCGTGGGCGTCAGGGTGGTGTCGGTCATGCCGAAACGGTCGGTGACCACCCGTTTCAGCAGGGTCTCATAGGGAATGCCGGAGGCGGTGGACAGCGCCTCGCCCAGCACCGCCATGCCGACATTGGAGTAGCGGAAGCGCGTGCCCGGCGGCACCGTCAGGCTGAAGCCGGACAGCCACGCCCCCACCTCTTCCCGCGTCAGCGGCTTGTAGGGGTTGCGCGGGTCCTCCAGCCGGCTCCAGGAGAAGCGCGGTGTCTCCGGCACGTTGGGCAACCCGGCCGTGTGGGTGGCGAGGTCGAGCAGGCGGATCGGCGTGCCGTCGAAGTCCGGGGCGTGGACCGGCTTGGGCAGATGGCGGGCCAGCGGGTCGGTCGGGGCGACGCGCCCGGCGCGGATCAGCTCGGCCAGGATGGTGCCGGTGAACGGCTTGGTCAGCGAGGCGATCTGGAACAGGGTGCGCCCGTCCGGCGGGCCGCCGTCGGGCCGCCCGCTGTCGCCGCGCCCGACGACGAGGCTGCGCCCGTCGCGGATCACCCCGACGACGATGCTGCCCGCCCCCGCCTCGGCCAGCCGCCGGTCGGCCAGCGCGGTCACCGCCTCCCGCAGACGGTCCGGGGCCACTCCGTCCGCCGGGGCCGGGGCCGTCGCCCAGACGGTGAGCGTAAGAAACGACACGACACCGAGCACCGGCCCCCGCATCCCCACCCTCCGTCATCGGCGCGCGGAATGGGCGCGCTGAGGGAAGAGTGGGAAGCGGTCCCGCCCGGCGGTACGCCCGCGGACGGACATCACGCCAACGGAGCAGGCCGCGCCGGGCGGGTTAGGCCGGTAAGAAGCGGTCTACTCGGCCGGATTTTATTCGGTGGGAATTTCCGCCAGCGGCGGGCGGCGGTCCTTGACGATGGTCAGCGGCACGTCGTCGGCGGCGACCTCGATGATCGGCTGGCCGCCCAGCAGGCTTGGGCACTGCTTGACCTGGGTGAAGGCCATGAAGAAATCGGCCTTGCGCCAGTCCAGACCGGTGCCGTTGACCAGCTTCAGCCAGGGCGGCAGCTCGAAGCGCACGGCCAGCGTGTTGCCGCAGACCGAGAGGGTGTACTGGCGCGGCGGCGCCTTGCCGCCATTCTCGCGCTCCACCAGAGCGATCAGTTCGGCCAGCGCCTCGTGCTGGGAGTTGCCCCAGTAATCCAGCTCGAACCGGCCCTCGGCGCCCTTCAGCCCGCCGGTGAACTGGTTGTAGTAGACGTACTGGTTCGGGTGCATGGCGCCGAGCTGCCACGCGTACAGCACGGCCACCGCAATGGCCGCCGCCCCGTACGCCTGCCCCGTACGCCGGCCCAGCGCCTCCGCCCCGCTCCACAGCCGGTCGAAGGCGATGCCGGCCAGCACCGCCATCGGCGGCGCCACGAACAGGAAATGGCGGATGCCGTTGTAGACGGACGGGCGCATCAGCATGAACAGGATCACCGGCAGGAAGGCCGCCAGGGCCAGCGGCACCCAGCGCACCGCGCCGAAGGCGCCGTCCACGCTCCGCCAGCCGCCGCGCACCACCCAGAGGGTGGCCAGCACCACCGCAGCCAGGGTGCCCAGCAAAACCGCCTCCGGCAGCTTCACCCCCAGATAGACCGGCAGGTAGAGCGCCGGCGGG
This sequence comes from Azospirillum sp. UFLA03-27, assembly GCF_059803775.1. Lineage (NCBI taxonomy): Bacteria > Pseudomonadati > Pseudomonadota > Alphaproteobacteria > Rhodospirillales > Azospirillaceae > Azospirillum > Azospirillum sp. UFLA03-27. Next base: position 7,333 of record NZ_JAUQTX010000128.1, read on the forward strand.
GCGGCGGAGCTGACCATCTGCCCCATGAACAGCGTCTGGATGTCGATGGGGAAGTGCGAGACGACGCGCAGGGCCTCCAGCGGGTTCAGCGGCTTCTGCACGGCCCAGGGCCAGAACAGCGCCATCACCGCGTAGGCCAGCGGAATGGCCGGCAGCAGGGGCGGCACGGCGCGCCGGACGACGCCCAGCGCCGGCCGCAGCCCGCCCTGCCACGCCACCAGCACGACATAGAGCGCCAGCGCCACCGCGAGGTAGAAGCCGGCCAGAACCCCGCCCACCCGGATCGACAGGGTCAGGCCCAGCGCCAGCCCGAACTTCAGCACGGCGCTGCGGCGCGGGGCCGGCATCTGGCCGATGATGCGGCTGGCGAAATAGAGCGTCCACACCATGCCCGCGGCGAAGGGCACGTCCTTGGTGTTGTTGAACATGGCGCCGTAATAGACGCCGGACAGCGCCAGCAGCGCCGCCGCCAGGAAGCCCGCCCGCGGCCCGGCCAGCAGCCGGGCGTAGCGCCAGCAGCCGGCGATGCCCAGCACCCCGACCAGCGCGCAGAGCAGGTGGCGCGTCTCGTACTCCTCGAACGGCGAGATCGGGACCACCACGGCGGTCATCAGATCGAACAGCCCGCCATACAGGTACAGGTCCTTGAAATGGAAGGCCGAGCGGTCGGTGAAGCCGGACAGGTAGAAGGACAGCAGCTTCTTGCCGTAGATGTGTTGCACCTCCTCGTCGGTGCTGATCCCGTAGTTCCGGAAGGTCAGCGCGGCGAGGATGATCAGGCACAGCAGAAGCGCGCGCGCCATGTCGTCCCACAGGGCGCCGGCGCGGCGCTGGGAGAGGGCGCCCGCCGGGGGCGCCGCCCCAAGGGGATTCAGGCCGATCGGCGGCATCAGACTCATGAACGGCGGTCCTCGCTTCCGGGCTGGCGCCAAGCGCCTGCATTGGCCGCCGGATTGGCCGCCAAATTGGCTGCTGGATTGGATGCCGGAGCCGCGGCCTCGTCCTCGAAGCCGTGCGCGGAACGGACGATGTAGAGGGGGCGCCCCTTCACCTCGTTGAAGACGCGGCCGAGATAGTCGCCGATGACCCCCAGCGTGACAAGCTGGATGCCACCCATGAACAGCACCGCGGCCAGCAGCGATTCATAGCCGGGCACATCGATGCCGTAGATCAGGGTGCGCAGCAGGCGCAGCAGGATGTAGACGAAGGCGAAGCCGGAGATCGCCATGCCCACCAGACTCCACACCCGCAACGGAAAGGTGGAGAAGGCGGTCAGCCCGTCGAAGGACAGGCTGAGCAGCTTCAGAAAGCCCCATTTGGTGTCGCCGCCGGCGCGCTCCCCCTGCTGGTAGGGGATGCTCGCCTGACGGAAGCCGACCCAGGCGAAGATGCCCTTCATGAAGCGCGTGCGTTCCGGCATGCGGTTGATGACGTCGACCACCCGGCGGTCCATCAGCCGGAAGTCGCCGACCTCGCGCGGCAGCTTGACCTCCGACAGGTTGTCGAAGATCCAATAGAAGGCGCGGGCGAACGCCCGGTGCTTCAGGCTCTGCCCCACCCGCGCGTGGCGCACGGCGACGACGACGTCGTAGCCCTCGCGCCACTTGGCGAGGAACTGCGGCAGCAGCTCCGGCGGGTGCTGCAGGTCGGCGTCCATCGGAACCACGGCGTCGCCGGTGGTGTGGCGCAGCCCGGCCGACAGGGCCAGCTCCTTGCCGAAGTTGCGCGACAGGTCGACCACCTTGACCCGTGGGTCGTCGTCATGGACGTCGAGCAGGCGGTCGAGCGTGTCGTCGCGGCTGCCGTCGTTGACGCAGACCACCTCCCACTCGGCGTCCAGCCGGTCGAGCACGGGCACCAGCCGCTCGAACAGCGCCGCGATGTTGGGACCTTCGTTGTAGAAGGGAATCACCACCGACAGGCGCCCCCGCTTCGTGCGGGCGGAGCGCGACGGCTTCGGGGCGGAAGCGGTGTCACCGGTGACGGGAGTGGGGGTGGAGGCAGGGTTGGCGGAGGTCGCCAGAGTGGGCGCGTCGGTCAGGGACATGGCCGGCCGTTGGGTCAGATGATCACGAGCCGGGTCGGAAGGGTCCAAGCAGGCGTCCCCGGCGGGGCGCTTCGCCCTTTGGCATATAGCACGATACATGTGGATGAGCAAAACGCCTCTATTGTGACCATCCACGGCCTAAGCCGTGACCAGCACACCGCTGGAACCGGCGCCGGAACGGTCCGTCGCTGGTGGGCTAACGCCACGGTCCCGACAAATATTCCAAGGCTCTGCAAAACCGCCAGAACCCGGAAGGATAAGGGCTTCCCCAAGCGTGCGTGGAGGGGATTCATGCCCGTTTTCGGGAGCCGGAAACCAGTTGGCACACTTAATGAATTGGTAAGCGGACGCTGCCATGTTTTGTATCTAAACCATCAGCCTCATCCGGAGTTTTCCCGACCATGAGCCTGTTCAACCATCTTCGGGTCGGCACCAAGATCACCGCGGCGAACGCCGGGGTTCTCCTCTTCCTGGTCGCCATCGGCGGCATCGGGGTCTACGCCCTGATGGACGCCAAGCACGGCTTCGCGACCTATCAGACCCTGGCCCGCCAGACCACCGAGGTCGGGCGCATCCAGGCGACGATGCTGGAGGTCCAGCTCCAGGCCAAGACCTTCCTGCTGACCGGCAGCGAAGAGGCCGCCCACATGGTGGACTCGCTGGCCGCCGACCTGGACGGGCGGATCGACGAGGCCAAGACCCTGTTCACCGAGCCGACGCTGAACCGCACGGTGACGCAGATGGACGATGAGTTGGGCCAATACCGCGAGGCCTTCACCCGCATCATGGAGTTCCAGGCGACCCGCAACGAGGCGTCGGCGGAGCTTCTCGACCTCGGGGTCAAGATGGAGAAGGCGCTCAGCGGCGTCATGGACAGCGCCTACGCGGACGGCGACACCGAGGCCGCCTATCAGGCGGGCATGGCGGCGCGCCACTTCCTGGCCGCCCGCAACACCGCCAACCGCTTCCTGACCGACGGCTCGGCGGAGAGCGCCGACATCTTCCGCAAGGAGTTGCAGAACGCCCGCGAGCGCGGCAACGCGATGCTCGCCAAGCTGACCGAGCTGGAGCGCCGCCGCGGCGCCTCCTCCTTCCTGGCTTACCAGCGCGTCTTCGCCACTCAGTTCGAGAAGGCGGTCGTCGCCACCACCAAGCGGGACGAGCTGGTCTCGCAAGTGCTGGAGACGCTCGGCCCGACCGTCAACGCACGGGTCGAGCAGCTCCGCGACGCCAGCGCCCGCCAGCAGGCGGCGCTCGGCACCACCGCCACCGAGAACATCGACCGCGCCCGGACGGTGACCACCGCCGCCGCCGCGGTCGCCGTCCTGCTCGGGCTGATCTCCGCCCTGCTGATCGGGCGCGGCCTGTCGCGGCCCATCGTATCGATGACCGACACCATGACCCGGCTGGCTGGCGGCGACCGCCGGGTGGACGTGCCCGGCCTGGGCCGCGGCGACGAGATCGGCGGCATGGCCAAGGCCGTCGAGGTGTTCAAGCACAGCCTGATCGACGCCGACCGCATGGCCGCCGAGCAGGCCGCCGAGCATGCAACCCGCCGGGAGCGGTCGGAGCGCATCGACTCCCTGACCCGCGAGTTCGACCGCATGGTGATGGACGTGCTGTCCCGCGTGTCCTCCGCCGCCACCCAGCTCAACAGCACGGCCCAGGGCATGTCGGCCACCGCCGAGCAGACCACCCGACAGGCCAGCGCCGTCGCCGCCGCATCGACCCAGGCCACCGCCAACGTGGAGACCGTCGCCGCCGCCGCGGAGGAGCTGACCAGCTCGATCCAGGAGATCAGCCGGCAGGTCGCCCAGAGCAACAGCATCGCCGGGCAGGCGGTCAGCACCGCCGAACGGACCGACGCCACCGTGCGCGGGCTGGTCGACGCCGCCCAGCGCATCGGCGAGGTGGTGCAGCTCATCAACGACATCGCCAGCCAGACCAACCTGCTGGCGCTGAACGCCACCATCGAGGCCGCCCGCGCGGGCGAGGCCGGCAAGGGCTTCGCCGTCGTCGCGTCGGAGGTCAAGAGCCTCGCCAACCAGACCGCCAAGGCGACGGAGGACATCTCCGGCCAGATCGCCGGCATCCAGCAGGTCAGCCGCGAGGCTGCCGGGGCGATCGCCGAGATCGGCCGCGTGATCGGCGAGATCAGCCACATCTCCACCACCATCGCCGCGGCGGTCGAAGAGCAGGGTGCGGCCACCCAGGAGATCAGCCGCAACGTCCAGCAGGCCGCCCGCGGCACGCAGGAGGTGTCGGGCAACATCGCCGGAGTGACCCAGGCGGCGGAAGCCACCGGCGATGCCTCCCGTCAGGTGCTCGACGCCGCCGATGGGCTGAGCGGCGAGGCGGAGGGGCTGCGCGGCTTCGTCTCGCGCTTCCTGACCGACATGCGGGCCGCTTGACGGTTTCGTCTTCCCCCCTCCTCCATCGGATTGCGCTGGAGGAGGGGTTTTTCTTGCGCCACGCCGGCCCTGTTGGGCAAATAGGGGTCACTGCGCACCCCGGACTGCTTTTCCCATCATGATCCTGACCCCGATCCCGGCCGAGACGATGCCGGAGGCCCTGGCGACCTTCGAGCGCCTGCTGGCCGGCAAGCCCCTGCCCCTCGCCGCCTTCCGGCGCATCGCCGCCACATGGCCGGTGCCCGGCGGCGTCGACACGCCGGAGCAGCGCGCCGAGGCGGTGCGGCTGGCCCACGCCCACGGCATCGGCACGCTGGACGAGCCTCCCAACGCCTCCTTCATGTGGGACGGCGAGGTCATCCGGACCGATGTGGAATCCACGGTCATCGTGCATGAGGTCGCCCACTGGCTGGTCGCCGCGCCCGAGCGCCGCGCGCTCTACGACTTCGGCCTGGGGCCGGGGCCGGAGACGACACTGCGCAAGGAGGCGCGCAGCCAGCAGAAGCTGACCTTCGAGGAATGCATGCACGAGGAGCAGCAGACCTCCCTGCTCGGCGTGCTGTGGGAGGCCGAGCTGGGCCAGCCGGCGATCCTCGCCTTCCTGGAGCAGAACTGGATGGAGCGCTGGGAGCGGGAGAGCACCGCCGCCTTCTTCATCCGCCATGTCGAGGAACTCTTCACCCGCGGCCTGATCGACGCCGAGGGCCGCCCGTCCACGGCGCGCGCCTGGGCGGACAAGCGGGCAGACGAACGGATGCGGGCTGCCTGACATTCGCGCTGCCCACAAATCAATCATAATACCCCTGGAGGCTGGACCGTCATGACCCGCAACCTGCTTACGCTGGCCTCCGCGCTGGCCCTGCTCGCCACCCCGGTGGCGGCGGACACGCTGAAGATCGGCATGATCACCACCCTGTCCGGCCCCGGCGCGGGGCTGGGCATCGACATCCGCGACGGCTTCGCGCTGGCGGTGGAGCATGCGGGCGGCAAGCTGGGCGGGCAGGACACCCAGGTCATCGAGGCGGACGACCAGCAGAAGCCGGACGTCGCGGTCGGCCTCGCCAACCGCATGGTCGAGCGCGACCGCGTGCAGGTGGTGACCGGCGTGGTCTGGTCGAACCTCGCGCTGGCGATGCTGCCGACGCTGGCCGGTGGGCAGACCTTCTTCATCAGCCCGAACGCCGGCCCGTCGCAGCTGGCGGGCGCGCAGTGCAACCCGTACTTCTTCAACGCCGCCTACCAGAACGACCAGATCCACGAGGCCGTGGGTAAGCATGTCCAGGACGAGGGCTTCAAGAAGGCCTATCTGATGGCCCCCAACTACCCGGCGGGCAAGGACGGTCTGGCCGGCTTCAAGCGCTACTACAAGGGCGAGGTCGCGGGCGAGGTCTACACCCAGGTCGGGCAGCTCGACTACGCGGCGGAGCTGGCGCAGCTCAAGGCCGCGGCGCCGGACGCCGTCTACGTCTTCTACCCCGGCGGCATGGGCATCAACTTCATCAAGCAGTATGAGCAGGCCGGGCTGAAGGGTGCGGTGCCGCTGTTCGGCCCCGGCTTCTCCTTCGACCAGGACATCCTGGCGGCGGTCGGCGAGTCCGCGCTCGGCGTCAAGAACTCGGCGCAGTGGAGCCCCGACCTCGACAACGCCGCCAACAAGAAGTTCGTCGCCGACTTCAAGGCCAAATACGGGCGCATCCCGTCCATGTACGCCGCCCAGGGCTACGACACGGCGCTGCTGATCGACACGGCGGTGAAGGCGGTCGGCGGCAACCTGAAGGACAAGGACAAGCTGCGCGCCGCTCTGGCCTCGGCCAAGCTGCAGAGCCTGCGCGGCGAGGTGGCCTTCAACACCAACCACTACCCGATCCACAACATCTACCTGCGCGAGGTGGTGAAAGGGGCTGACGGTGCGGTGACCAACAAGACCGTCGCCACGGTCTTCACCAACCACGCCGACGCCTACGTCAAAGACTGTCCGATGAAGTGAGGCGCAGCCAGGACGCCGGAGAATGGACGCGCTCCTCCTCGTCGAACAGGGGCTGAACGGGCTTCAGCTCGGCGTGATGCTGTTCCTGATGGCCGCCGGGCTGACGCTCGTCTTCGGCATCATGGACCTCATCAACCTCGCCCACGGCACCTTCTACATGGTCGGCGCCTACCTGACGGCGGCGCTGGTGCCGGTGCTGGACAGCTTTCCGCTGGCGCTGGCGGCGGCGGTTCTGCTGACGGCGCTCCTCGGGCTGGTGGTGGAGGCGGTGGCGCTGCGCACGCTCTACCGCCGCGACCACCTGGATCAGGTGCTGGCGACCTTCGGGCTGATCCTGTTCTTCAACGAGCTGGTGAAGATCGTCTTCGGCCCGGTCCCCATCTTCCTGAACCCGCCGGCGGCGCTGGCCGGGACGGTGGACCTGTTCGGGCTGAAATACCCGGCCTTCCGGCTGGCGATCCTCGCGGTGGGCATCGCGGTGGCGGTGTTCCTGTGGCTGCTGATCGCCCGCACGCGGGTCGGCATGCTGATCCGCGCCGGCGCCACCAACCGCGAGATGGTGATGGCGCTGGGGGTGGATGTCCGGCTGCTGTTCGGGCTGGTCTTCGCGCTGGGCTGCGGGCTGGCCGGGCTGGCCGGCGCCATGGCCGGGCCGGTGCTGGCCGTTCAGGTCGGCATGGGCGAGCAGATCCTGATCCTGACCTTCGTCGTCATCGTGATCGGCGGCATCGGCTCGATCCGCGGGGCGCTGGCCGGCGCCCTGCTGGTCGGCATGGTGGACACGCTGGGCCGCGCCCTGCTGCCGGCCGCCTTCCGTCTGGTGATGGACGCCGCCAACGCCAGCGCCGCCGGGGCGGCCCTGGCCTCCATGGCGATCTATGTGCTGATGGCGATGGTCCTGGCGATCAAGCCCAAGGGGCTGTTCCCGGCGCACTGAGGTCCGGAATTCTTGGAGGCAACGGAATTCACACGGATTTCGCGGATTTGGACACGGATGACACGGATTTTTCTGGTCCGTGCGCAACGCGAGACGCTTCGGTCAGCACGCGCCGGGCACGACCAAAAAGAAATCCGTGCTTAAATCCGTGAAATCCGTGAAGCCCTGCTGCCCGCCGAGAATCCCGAACCTTACCGCGGCCCGTAGGCCACCGGGTCGGCCAGTCCGGCCTCCGAGAAGCCCTTCAGCCGCAGCAGGCAGCTGTCGCAGGAGCCGCAGGCGGTGCCGTCCGGCGCCGGATCGTAGCAGGAGTGGGTCAGGCCGTAATCCACCCCCAGCTCCAGCCCGCGACGGATGATGCCCGCCTTGTCGAGGGTCATCAGCGGGGCGTGGATCGTGAACCGGCTGGTCCCCTCCACCCCCGCCTTGGTGGCGAGGTTCGCCATGGTCTCGAAGGCGGCGATGTATTCGGGCCGGCAGTCCGGATAGCCGGAATAGTCCAGAGCGTTCACGCCGATGAAGATGTCCGACGCCTCCAGCGTCTCCGCCCAGGCCAGCGCGAAGGACAGGAACACCGTGTTGCGCGCCGGGACGTAGGTCACCGGGATGCCTGTCCCCAGATCGGCCGCGCTGGCGTGTTTGGGCACGTCGATGGCGTCGGTCAGAGCGGAGCCACCGAAGGCCCGCAGGTCGATGTCGGCGATGACGTGGCGGTCAACCGCCATGGCCGCGGCGACGCGCTTGGCCGCTTCCAGCTCCACCGCGTGGCGCTGCCCATAGCGGAAGCTGAGCGCGTTCAGCCGGTACCCCTGCTCGCGCGCGATGGCCAGCACCGTCGTGGAATCCAGCCCGCCGCTGACCAGCACCACCGCATTCTTCGCGTTCATCTCTCAATCCTTTTCCATGGCTACTGACCTTTCCCATGGCCACATGGCCGGCCCGGCATAATCCCGTCCTTGTCCATGGGTCAACGCCAACGGCAGACGCCGCGCAACATCCCCGTGGCCGGATCGAAAAAACCTCAGGCTGTTAACGCTTCGGAAATTCCCCCGGCAGCATAGTCGTTGGCACGACGAACTTTCAGAAAGCAGGCATAGAACCGGCACCGCGACCTCCGCCGGTTGCAGGGGAGACATCGCCGTGAACGCAGTCCAACCGCCGCCCAGCGCCCAGGACGAACACGCGGAATCGCCCTGCACTGGCCCCACCTGTGACTGCACCGGCGCCGCCAAGGCGGCGGATTGCCAATCCTCCTGCCATCTGAACGACGCGGCCTTCCGGGACCGCGCCAAGGAAATCCTGTTCAGCGGACGGGTCATCACCGCCGGAGCGGTGCATCTGATCGGTCTGGAGGACATCCGGGCCCAGCTCGGCGACCGCTGGGAGCGGGTAAAGGAGCGGATCCAGATCTACACCACCCGCCTGCTCGAAAAGATGCTCTCCCCTCACGACGTGTGGTTCCGGCACGGCGAGGCCCAATTCATCATCGTGTTCGCCCACGCGGACATACAGGCGGCCCAGCTGATCTGCGGGAAGATCGTCGAAGACCTTCATCAGGCCTTGTTGGGGCACAGCGACACCAGCCAGATCATCGTCAAGACCGCGCTGGTGGAAATCGACGGCAGCGTCGCGGTCGGCAGCGCACGGTTGGACGACTTGCTGCTCCACGCGGCCTACCCTTCGGAACGACCGTCCGCCAAGCCGCAGCCCGGGGAGCGGTTCGAGGAGAGGCAGCGCCTGTCTCTGACGGATTTCGCGCTCGGGAACGGTGAGCCGCCGCCGCGGCCCAAGGTGCTGTTCCGCCCGGTCTACGATGTGCGAAACAAGGTGATCTCCACCTACACCTGCCGGCCGGATCTCCACACCTGCCGGCACATCAACCAGATCACCGCGGATGACGTCCTGCAGGAGGAGGCCATCTTCGATTACGACATGGAGACCCTGTGCCATGCCGTCCGCACCTACAATGAGCTGTACAAGAACAAATTCCGTTACGCCCAGACCATCCCCGTCCATTTCGAGACCCTCGCCTCGGTGCGGCGGCGGCGGGAGTATCTCCAGTCCTGCCGGATGATCCCCAATTGCCTGATCCCCTTCCTGGCCTTCGAGCTGGAAGGATTGCCGCAGGGCATTCCAAACGGCCGGCTGGCCGAGATGGTCACCATGCTGCGCCCCTTCGGCCGCGCCACCATCATCATCCTGAGGGAGGAAACCCCCGACATCGCGGTTTACGCCAACGCCGGCGTCAAGGGCGTCGGGCTGGCCATGGATTTCCGGGACGGCGATCAGCGCTGCATCGACAAGATCAACGCCTTCTGCCCCGTCCCACGCAAACACGGTCTGTTCGCCTATCTGGACGGCATCCGCAACATCGAACAGTTTCAGGCGGCGATCGAAGCCGGGGCGGCCTATGTCAGCGGGCCCGTGGTCGGCAAGGATTCCGACGTTCCCGAACACATGCGGCGCTGCACCGAAAAGCAGATGCTGATGAGGGCCAGAGTCAAGGCACGGCGCTAGTCGGCATAGGCACGTTCGGAAAAGGACGCTTCTTTTCGCATAGTCCGTCTGCAAAGGCCGGCCCCACGCTTCCGTTAACGCATTAGCAAGTGCGAAAGGATCATGCTGTTTGTGCAGTCGATCCATTCAAGTTCGCACCCATTCCAGGCGGCTGCCCTGCCTTTGGGTTCGCGCTCCCCACAACCGGAAAGGGAAGCTCGACCATGGTCACACACCATCCCTCCGGTCCGGACGATGCCCCACCGGAACACGACCCACCGCAACACGACGACGGCCTCACCCCGTCCTTGGCTCCGTCCTCCACCCAATCGATCGACGAGTCCTTCAAGGAACGCGCCCGGCAGATTCTGACGCACAGCCAGACGGTCACCGCGGGGTCCGTCCACCTGATCGGCCTCGATGAGATCCGGAATGAGCTGGGCGACCGCTGGGGAAGCGTAAACGAGCGGGTGCACGTCTACACCGAGCGCATGCTCAAGAAGGTGCTGTCGCCGCGCGACGTCTGGTTCCGCTATGGCGAGAACCACTACATCATCGTCTTCGCCCAGGCCGACCGGAAGGCGGCGCAACTGACCTGCAGCAAGGTGATGGAAAGCCTGCACCAGGCGCTGCTGGGCCACGCCGACACGCGGCGCATCACCGTCAAGACCGCGGTGGTCGATGTCGGCGGCGGGGTCGCCCTGGACACCGCGCGGCTGGCCGACCTGCTCAAGGACGCCGTCCACAAGCCGGAAGGCGCCGCGCCGGCTTCTCCCGCGGCGGCGGACGGCGCCATTCCGGCGGCCATTCCGGCGGAGGCGCGGCACCCGCACTGGACCGAGATGCCGACGGACACCATCACGCCGCAGAGCCGGCCCAAGGTGCTGTTCCGTCCGGTCTTCGACGTGAAGCACAAGGTGGTGTCGACCTACTGCTGCCGCACCGATGCGGACACGGCCCGCTATCTGAACCTGATGGACTCCTTCGACCCGGAGCGCGAGGAGGCGGTCTTCGACCTGGACATGGAGACGCTGAGCCTCGCGGTCAGCACCTACAACGAACTGTACGCCAACAAATTCCGCTACGCCCAGACCATCCCCATCCATTTCGGCACGCTCGCCTCCAGCCGGCGGCGGCGTGAATACATCCAGACCTGCCGGATGATCCCGCGCGTGCTGATGCCCTTCCTGGCCTTCGAGCTGGATGGGCTGCCGGCCGGCGTTCCCTATGGGCGGCTGGCGGAGATCGTGGCGATGCTGCGCCCCTTCGCCCGCGCCGCCATGGTCATCCTGCACGACGACGCGGGCGACCTGTCGGTCTACGCCACCGCCGGCGTCAAGGGAGTCGGGCTGCGGCTGGACGGGCGGGAGGACGAGCCGCACATCCTGGAGCGGGTCCAGACCTTCTGCCCCGGACCGCGCAAGTTCGGCATGTTCGCCTACGTGGACGGCATCCGAAACCCGGTGGAGCTGGAGGCGGCGGAGGCCGCGGGCGCCGCCTATCTGAGCGGTCCCATCATCGGCGAGGATTCGGAGGTGCCGGAGCACATGAAGCGCTGCACCGAACGCCAGCTCCTCCAGCGGTCGCGGCGGCGGCGCCACCACGACACGCCCTGGGGGTGAGCAGGCGGGGCTAAGCGGGCGGGCACCCGCTGTCGGCGCGACCTTTTGTGTTCAAGCCCGCCCATCTGTGCGAAAAGACGGGGCTACCAATTGGCCTGCCGATTGGCCTGCTGATTGGTTGACCGCCCCTCTTTTCCGGCCCTCCATCTGTCTCTTATACACATCTCCGAGCCCACGAGACTATAAC
>NZ_JAUQTX010000129.1:0-18983 GCF_059803775.1 Azospirillum sp. UFLA03-27
TGTGTATAAGAGACAGACGTAGAGCGAGGTGCCGGCCCGCGCCGGACCCATCAGGTTGATCGTCTTCTGGTAGGTCAGGAAGGCCAGGACGGAGGCGAACAGCGCCACGCCGGCGATGCGGATGGCGGCGTCCAGGCTCAGCGGGACGGGGCGCAGGGCCAGCGTCTCCCACGCGTAGAAGGGGGCGAGCACGACGACACCGGCCAGCGCGTTCGCCGCGAACACCGTCACCACCGGCAGCGAACTGCGGGTCTGGCGCAGCAGCACCGTGTAGACCGCCCAGGTCGCCGACCCCACCAGAATCAGCAGGTCGCCGGCGTTGAAGGACAGATGCAGCAGCGCCTGCGCGTCGCCGCGGGTCAGGATGACCAGCACGCCGGCCATGGCGACGGCGATTCCCGCGGCCTGCCGCGGCGTCACCTTCTCGCGCAGCCACAGGGCGGCGATCATCAGGATGATGACCGGACTGGTCGCGTAGATGAGGGCGGCGTTGGTCGCGCTGGTGCGCTCCAGCCCCATGTAGACGACGGCGCCGCACACGCCCTGGGCCAGGGCCCCCAGCAGAAGGAAGCGCTTCCACGAGGCGCGCAGGACGTGGCGGTGCTGGATCAGGCCGGGCAGGGCCAGCGGCAGGATCATCAGGAAGGCCAGCACCCAGCGCCAGAAGGCCAGCCCGACCGGCGGCACGATGGCGGCCGCGGCCCGTCCGATCACCACGTTGGAGGCGAAGAAGGCCGAGGAGAGCAGATACAAGGCATAGGCTGTGAAGACGGCGTTGCGCGGCTGGCGGTCCATGGGGCGTCCGGAGCGTGTCAGTGGGCGTCTTACGGAGCCTGCGGCCCCAGCAGCATCACCAGCTTGTAGTCGGATCGTCCGGCGGGGCACAACGTCACTTGTTCGTAGACCAGCGTCCCGTCCTGGGGATGGGTGAAGCCGCGGGTGCCGCCCTCGCGCTCCAGCACGCCCTGGTCCTCCCACAGCCGGGCGAAGCGGGGCGAGGCCGCGCGCAGGCCGTCGACCAGGGCGGCCACCTGCGTGTCCCCGGCGCGGCGGGCGGTGTCGGCGCGGAACTCGGCGAGCAGCCGGCGGGCGCGGTCCTCCCAATCGGCGATGAATCCCCGTGCGGTGGGGTCGAGGAAGACGTAGCGCAGCAGGTTCCGCTCCGCCCCGCCCAGCCAGCCGGAGAAGAGATGCGCCGCAGGGGCGTTCCAGCCGCGGGCGTTCCAGACGCGGTCGAGCAGATAGGCCGGCGCCGTCATCGACTCCAGCGCCGCGAGCAGTGGGGCCGGCGGCTGGTCCGATCCGTCCGTCGCGTCGGCGTCGGGATCGCGCTTGCGCGACAGCTCGAACAGGTAGGCGCGCTCCGCCGCGGTCAGCCGAAGCGCCCCGGCGATGCGCGCCAGTGCGGGAGGGGAGACGGAGACCTCGCGCCCCTGTTCCAGCCAGGTGTACCAGGTCGGGCTGAGGCCGCAGAGCTGGGCGGCCTCTTCCCGCCGCAGGCCGGGCGTGCGGCGACGGGCGGAGCCGGTCTGCGGAATGCCGGCCTCTGCCGGGGTCAGCCGCTCCCGGTGGGCGCGCAGGAAGGCGCCCAGCCGGTGCCGCGTGTCGTCGTCGGAGCTCATGGTGGCAGCGCTTATACCAGGATAAGCGCTTGCCTTGTACCAGTTTGCCGGAAGCCCGATGCTGGGTCATCACAACGAACGCGCCCCAACAAACACGAACGGAATCGCCACCATGACCAACAGCCACCACGGCGTCGTCGCCGCGCAGTACGGCCAGCGCGCCGACGCCTATGTGACCAGCGCCGTCCACGCCTCCGGCGCCGACCTGGACCAGATCGAGGACACGTTGCGCGGCAGGAACGCCGCCCGCGTGCTGGATCTCGGCTGCGGCGGCGGCCATGTCGCCTACCGCGCCGCCCCCCACGCCGCCGAGGTGGTCGCCGTGGACGTCACCGCCCCGATGTTGGAGGCGGTGGCCCGCAACGCGGCGGAGCGCGGCCTGACCAACATCACCACCACCCAGGCCCCCGCCGAGCGTCTGCCCTTTCCGGACGGTCATTTCGACGTGGTGCTGAGCCGCTTCAGCGCCCATCACTGGCTGAATGCCGAGGCCGGCCTGCGCGAGGCGCGGCGGGTGTTGGCCCCCGGCGGGCGGGCGGTTTTCGTGGACATCGTGTCGCCGGGGCACCCGCTGCTGGACACCCATCTCCAGGCCGTGGAGCTGCTGCGCGACACCTCGCACGTCCGCAACTACAGCGCCGCCGAATGGCTGGCCGCCCTGTCGCGCGCCGGCTTCGCGGTGACCGGCCTGACGCCGCGCCGCCTGCGCATGGAGTTCGCCGTCTGGACCGCCCGCACCTCGACCCCCGACCTGCGCGCCCAGGCCATCCGCGCCCTGCAGGACCTCGCCTCCGACGAGGTGCGCCGCCACTTCGACATCCTGGAGGACGGCAGCTTTCTCCTGGACAGCCTGACCATCGAAGCGGAGGCTTGCTGACCACAAGAAAAGATCGGGGAGGGGCGGCGATGGGGGACGTTCATGTACGAAAGGCCGGTCTCGCCGACGCGGCCACGGTCACCGGGTTCGTGGCGGCGCTGCTGTCGGAACTGACCGCCGGGCAGAGCGATACGCCGCGCGCTGTCATGCTGGCCATCGCCGAATCCCTGCTGAGCGGCGACGGCCTGTCCTGCACGGTGTTCCTGGCCGAGGACGGGGCGGGGCGCCCGATCGGCGTCGCGACCCTGTCGGAGGGGGCCTGCATCTCAACGTTGGGCCGGTTCGGGACGATCCGGGAATTGTACGTGACGCCGGAGTCGCGCTCCGCCGGGGTGGGGCGGCGGCTGATCCGGGCCGTTCTCGACCACGGCCGCGCCCATCGCTGGACACGGGTGGAGGTGGGGGCGCCGTCCGCCGCGGAATGGCCGGATTCCCTGCGATTCTACCAGCGCGAGGGCTTCACGGAGATCGGGCCGCGCCTGAAATTCCGCTTGGCCTGACAACTGCCGTGGAGCTTGCGTGATGCCGCTTGGTTGCGTGTTGACAGACGATTCGGCCACGCGCCAAATGAACCCGCATCACCGGCCGCCGAAAAGAACGGGCGGCCATTCGACCGAACACGGGAGGTTGTTAGGAATGAAGCGCATCCTGCTGGGTGCCGGGCTCGGCGTTGCCGCCACCTTGGCGCTTGCTGCGCCGGCCCAGGCCGCCAAGACCCTCGTCTATTGCTCAGAGGGCAGCCCCGAAAACTTCAACCCGATGGTCAACACGACCGGAACGAGCTTCGACGTCTCGCTGCCCGTGTACAACAACCTCGTGCAGTTCGAGTACGGCGGCACCAAGGTGGTCCCCGGCCTCGCCGAGAAGTGGGAGGTGTCGGAGGACGGGCTGACCTACACGTTCCACCTGCGCAAGGGCGTGAAGTGGCACAGCAACAACGACTTCAAGCCGACCCGCGACGCCAACGCGGACGACGTTCTGTGGTCGTTCAACCGTCAGTGGAAGAAGGATCACCCCTTCCACAAGGTGTCCGGCGGCGCCTATGACTACTTCAACGACATGGCGATGCCGGACCTGCTGAAGTCGATCGAGAAGGTCGACGACTACACGGTCAAGTTCACGCTGAACAAGGTCGAGGCGCCCTTCATCGCCAATCTGGCGATGCCCTTCGCGCCCATCCAGTCCGCCGAATACGCCGAGGCCTTGCAGAAGAAGAACCAGATCGACAAGATCGATCAGGCGCCGATCGGCACCGGCCCGTTCCAGTTCGTCGCCTACCAGAAGGACGCGGTCATCCGCTACAAGGCGTTCGAGCCGTATTGGGGCGGCAAGGCGCAGCTCGACAACCTCGTCTTCGCCATCACGCCCGACGCCGCCGTCCGCTACGCCAAGCTGAAGGCCGGCGAGTGCCACATCGTGCCGTACCCGAACCCGGCCGATCTGGAGGCGATGAAGAAGGACACCGCCATCACCCTGATGGAGCAGGAAGGCCTGAACGTCGGCTATCTCGCCTTCAACGTCACCAAGAAGCCCTTCGACGACGTGCGCGTCCGCCGCGCGCTGAACATGGCCATCGATAAGAAGGCTGTGGTCGATGCAGTGTACCAGGGCGCCGGCGTTCCGGCGAAGAACCCGATCCCGCCGACCATGTGGTCGTACAACAAGGAGATCGAGGACTACCCGTACGATCCGGAGCGCGCGAAGAAGCTGCTGGCCGAGGCCGGCTTCCCGGACGGCTTCGAGACCGACCTGTGGGCCATGCCGGTGCAGCGTCCCTACAACCCCAACGCCAAGCGCATGGCCGAGATGATGCAGGCGGACCTCGCCAAGGTCGGCATCAAGGCCAAGGTCGTGCAGTACGAGTGGGGCGAGTACCGCAAGCGTCTCCAGGCCGGCGAGCACCAGATGGGCATGCTGGGCTGGACCGGCGACAACGGCGATCCCGACAACTTCCTGCACGTCCTGCTCGGCTGCGAGGCCGCGCGTGCCGGCGGGTCGAACATCGCCAAGTGGTGCTACAAGGAGTTCGACGACCTCGTCGTGCAGGCCAAGCGCACCACCGACATCGCCGCCCGCACCAAGCTGTACGAGCAGGCGCAGGTCATCTTCAAGGAAGAGGCCCCGTGGCTGACCGTCGCGCACTCGGTCGTGCACATGGCGCTGAGCAAGAATGTGGTCGATTACAAGATGGACCCGTTCGGCATCCATCGCTTCTACGGCGTCGATTTGAAACAATAAACTCAGCGTAGCAAGCGGCTTTACAAAGCGGTGGCCGGGGCATTAAACCCCCGGCTTCCCTTTGCGGATGCAGAGGTAAAAAGGGGGCCGCGGCCTCCTTGCTTTCGTTTCGAGCCCCCGGTGACGATCCGATGCTACGCTTCATCCTGACGCGGGTGAGCCTGGTGATTCCGACCTTTCTCGGCGTCACCTTCCTGACCTTCCTTCTGATCCGCCTTGTCCCCGGCGACCCCATCGAGGTGCGCGTCGGCGAGCGCGGGATCCCCCCCGAACGGCTTCTCGAACTGCGACACGAACTGGGGCTCGACCGGCCCCTGTGGCACCAGTTCCTCGACTACATCGGCGGCGTCCTCCAGGGCGACCTCGGCGTGTCGCTGGTGACGCGCAATTCGGTGTTCAGCGAATTCGTGACGCTGTTCCCGGCGACGCTGGAACTGGCAGCACTTGCCATGCTGTTCGCCACGGTGGTCGGCCTGCCCGCGGGAATCATCGCGGCGGTGCGGCGCGGTTCGATCTTCGACCATGGCGTGATGGGCATCAGCCTGACCGGCTATTCCATGCCGATCTTCTGGTGGGGCCTGCTGCTGATCCTGTTCTTCTCGGTGGGGCTGGGCTGGACCCCGGTGTCCGGGCGGCTCGACCTGCTCTATTACGTGGAGCCGGTGACCGGCTTCATGCTGATCGACACGCTGATGGCCGGCGAATACGGCGCCTTCTGGTCGGCGCTGCATCACCTCATCCTGCCGATGATCGTTCTCGGCACCGTTCCGCTGGCCGTCGTGGCGCGCATGACGCGCTCCGCCATGCTGGAGGTGCTGGGCGAGGACTACATCCGCACCGCCAAGGCCAAGGGGTTGGCGGGCAAGCGGGTGATCGGCATGCACGCCCTGCGCAACGCGCTGATCCCCGTGGTCACCGTGATCGGCCTTCAGGTGGGCACGCTGCTGGGCGGCGCGATCCTGACCGAAACCATCTTCTCCTGGCCCGGCGTGGGCAAGTGGCTGATCGAGAGCATCAACCGCCGCGACTATCCGGCGCTCCAGGGCGGGGTGCTGCTGATCGCGACGACGGTGATGACCGTGAACCTGCTGGTGGACGTTCTCTATGGCGTCCTGAACCCGCGCATCCGCCATTCGCGGTGAGGTGAGCCATGACGACTCCTACGACGACGGGCGTTCCGGAGACTCTTCCGGCCGCTTCTCCGCCGGTTTCCCAGCCGCCGCACCCGCTGGTCGAGTTCTGGTACCATTTCCGGCAGAACAAGGGGGCCATGGCCGGCCTCGCCGTGATCCTGCTGATCGCCGTGGTGGCGCTGTTCGCCGAGCTGGTGGCGCCGCACGATCCCAACATCCAGTACCGCGACGCCATTCTGGTGCCGCCGGTCTGGCAGGAGGGTGGGCGCTGGGCCTTCCTCCTCGGCACCGACGACATCGGGCGCGACATGCTGTCGCGCCTGATCTTCGGGGCGCGGCTGTCGATGATGATCGGCCTGATCGTCGTCACGCTGTCGCTGGCGGTCGGGCTGGCGCTGGGCATGGTTGCCGGCTTCTTCGGCGGCGTCACCGACGCGCTGGTCATGCGCTTCATGGACATCCTGCTGTCGCTGCCCAGCCTGCTGCTGGCCGTGGTGGTGGCGGCGATCCTCGGGCCGGGGCTGGTCAACGCCATGCTCGCCGTGTCCATCGTGGTCATCCCGCACTACGCCCGCCTGACCCGCGCCGCGGTGATGGCGGAAACGAACAAGGACTACGTCGTCGCGTCCCGCGTGGCGGGGGCCGGGCCGCTGCGGCTGATGCTGGTGGTGATCCTGCCGAACTGCGTGGCGCCGCTGATTGTCCAAGCGACGCTGGGCTTCTCCACGGCGATTCTGGACGCCGCGGCTCTGGGCTTCCTCGGCCTCGGCGCGCAGCCGCCGACGCCGGAGTGGGGCACCATGCTGGCCTCCTCCCTCCAGTTCCTCCAGCGTGCCCCCTGGGTCGTCACTTGGCCCGGCGTGGCCATCCTGGTGACGGTGCTGGCCTTCAACCTGCTGGGCGACGGGCTGCGTGACGCGCTCGACCCCAAGCTGAAACGCTGATACCCATCATGCCTCTTCTCGACATCAAGAACCTGTCCGTCGAGTTCACCACGCGCGCCGGCACCTTCCGCGCCGTGGACGGGATCGACCTTACCGTGGACGAGGGCGAGGTGGTGGGCATCGTCGGCGAGTCCGGGTCCGGCAAGTCCGTGACCTCGCTCGCCGTGATGGGCCTGCTCGGCTCCAACGGCACGGTGGTCGCCGACCGCATGCAGTTCGGCGGCAAGGACCTGCTGGCGATGAGCCCGTCGCAGCGCCGGAAGATCACCGGCAAGGACGTGGCCATGGTCTTCCAGGAGCCGATGACCAGCCTGAACCCCTGCTTCACCGTCGGTTTCCAGATCATGGAGACGCTGAAGGTGCATGAGGGGCTGTCCGGCAAGGCGCTGCGCAACCGCGCCATCGAACTGCTGGAGCAGGTCGGCATTCCGGCCCCGGAAAGCCGCCTGTCGGCCTTCCCGCACCAGCTCTCCGGCGGCATGAACCAGCGCGTGATGATCGCTATCGCCATCGCCTGCAACCCGCGCCTTCTGGTCGCGGACGAGCCGACCACGGCGCTCGACGTGACCATCCAGAAGCAGATCCTCGACCTGCTGGTCCGCCTCCAGAAGGAGCGGGGCATGGCGCTGATCCTGATCACCCACGACATGGGCGTGGTGGCGGAGACGGCGCAGCGGGTGGTCGTCATGTACGCCGGGCAGGTCGCCGAGACGCGTCCGGTGGACGCCCTGTTCAAGGCGCCGCGCCACCCCTACACCGGCGCGCTGCTCGACGCGCTGCCGGAGCGGGCGCTGGGCAAGCGCCGGCTGCCGACCATCCCCGGCGTGGTGCCGGGCATCGGCGACCGGCCGCAGGGCTGCCTGTTCAATCCGCGCTGCCGCTTCGCCACCGACCGCTGCCGCATCGAGCGGCCGGCCCTGTTCGACGTGGATGCCGGCAAGGCGCGCTGCTTCTATCCGCTGGCCGACGCTCCGGTCGGCGCCGGGGAGGTTCTGTGATGACCGACATCCTCACCGACGTCATGCCGGCCACCGGCCCGGTGGTCTTGGAAGCCATCCACCTGCGCAAGCACTATGCGGTGAAGCGCGGCGCCTTCAAGCCGGCGGCCACCGTCAAGGCGCTGGACGGCGTGTCCTTCCAGCTCGAAGCCGGGAAGACGTTGGCGGTGGTCGGCGAGTCCGGCTGCGGCAAGTCGACGCTGGCGCGCTCCGTCACGATGATCGAGCCGCCGTCCTCGGGGCAGCTTCTCTACGACGGTCGCGACGTGGTCGGGCGCACCGCGTCGGAGATGAAGGAACTGCGGCGCACCGTCCAGATGGTGTTCCAGAACCCCTACGGATCGCTGAATCCGCGCAAGACCGTGGGCTCGATCCTGTCGGAGCCGCTGGTCATCAACACTCCGATGGGCAAGCAGGAGCGGCGGGAGCGGGCGGTCGCCATGATGGCGAAGGTCGGGCTGCGCCCCGATCAGGTCGACCGCTACCCGCACATGTTCTCCGGCGGCCAGCGCCAGCGCATCGCCATCGCGCGCGCGCTGATGCTGAACCCGCGGGTGGTGGTGGCGGACGAGCCGGTGTCGGCGCTCGACGTGTCGATCCAGGCGCAGGTGCTCAACCTGATGATGGACCTGCAGGAGGAGTTGAACCTCGCCTACCTGTTCATCTCCCACGATCTCAGCGTGGTGCGGCACATCGCCGACGCGGTCATGGTGATGTATCTGGGCCGTCCGGTGGAGCACGGGCCGAAGGACGTGGTCTACTCCCGCCCGCGTCACCCCTACACCCGCATCCTGATGGCCGCCACGCCGCGGGTGAACCCGGCGCTGCGGGCGGAGCGGGTGATCCCGAAGGGCGAGCTGCCCTCGCCGCTGAACCCGCCGCCGGGCTGCCCCTTCCACAAGCGCTGCCCTCACGCGACGGAGCGCTGCGCGACCGAGGTGCCGGCGCTGCGCCCCGTGGACGAGCGGCTGGTCGCCTGCCACTTCGCGGAAGAGATGGCCTGAGGTCCGGGAGCCGCGGCGTCTGCCGTCAGGCGCCGCGGCCCGTCTTGTCCTGAAGAGCGTCGATGCGTTTGGAGGCTTCGGCCTTCGTCAGATCCCCGTCGAAGCCTTCGCCGGCCTCCTCGCTGAGCGTCTTCAGGTAGGAGGCCTGCGCGCCGGTCATCGGCTCGTCCCCCGTTGTCCAGTCGTCCGGGTCCTTCTCGCGGTTCGAATGGTCGGCGCCCCCGGCGTCCACGGTTTTCGGATTGCGACCCGGATTCGGCGCGTCTCCGCGATGGGACTGCGGGCGATGATCACGGTCGTTGTCACGCTTCTCGTTCATGAAATGTTCCTTTCTGCTGGAAACGTCTGTCGAACAGCCGCATGCGGGATTGGTTCCCAACGTTGACTTCCGGGGGTTCGCCGACCGTTGAAGCGCCATACGGAAGACGTTACCCTTTCGCACGCTGGGGTTATCTTCGGCCGGTGAGGTGTGGTCCAGCGCGAAGGGACGGAACGAAATGCCGCTGATGATGTGGAACGAGAAGCTGAGTGTCGGGATCGCCCAGTTCGACGAGGAGCACAAGCAACTGGTCGCCCTGGTCAACGAGCTGTTCGACGCTGTCCAGGCGGGGCGCAGCAAGGAGGCGCTGGGCGGCATTCTCGACAGCCTCGTCGCCTACACCAAGTCCCACTTCACCCATGAGGAGGAGCATTTCGCCCGCCTCGGCTATCCGGACCGCGACGCCCACAAGGCGGAACACGACGCGCTGGCCAGTCAGGTGCTCGAGGTGCAGCGCAAGTACCACGCCGGCGTCACCGCCACGCTGAGCATGGAGGTGATGAACTTCCTGAAGAGCTGGCTCATCAAGCACATCCAGGGTACCGACAAGAAGTACGGCCCCTTCCTGAAGGAAAAGGGCGTGGCGTAAAGGGCCATTTCCGTAAGGACGATTGCCGGGACCGAACGCCCCGGGGCGCTCCCTTTTTCTCTCCCGCCACAGGGCTTTCGCCGTCCGTGACGCGCGTCAACCCGGCAGGTCCGTCGCCGGGGGTCGGGAACTCTTGGCCGGGGCCGGGGTTCATGAGGTGACGGATGACTCCAGTATGGCTCCGTCGTCGCGCAATTCCGGCGAAGGTGCGCCGATGAACCGATGGCCGACACGGAGCCGTCCCGCCACCAGCGCCCAAGCCAACGGTGCCGGCGCCCCTAGCGCATGCCGCCGCACATTCGTCTTCCGCTCTCCCGATCCCGCCATCACCGCCCGGCTTCCCGCGGCGCCGCCGTTACGCGCCATCGCCGTCTGAACATGACGATCCGGAGACACACGCAACCGTCACAGGGTCAAAACCATGGAAGAACAGTGGCTGCTCAAGGCGAAATTCGTCGCTTTCAATTTGACGATTTCGGCGTTCGTCTTCGTCCTCTATGCGCAGGGGTGGCTGGACCGGGTCCTGACCGGGCACATCGCCGTGGCGACCGCGATCATCGGGATCGTCTTCCTGGTCGGCTTGGTGATGTCGGCCTATCGGGTGTGGAAGATCGGCGGTGAGCTGGATCGGGCCAAGCTCGGCGGCGGGCGGCTGATGAAGGTCGAAAGCGAGCGAGCCCTGGAAATCCGCCTGTTCTCGCGGATCTCGCATCTTCAACACATCGCCAACGCGCTGGGCATGCTCGGCCTGATCGGCACCGCCTGGGGCTTCAGCCTGTTCGCCGCGAACATCACCCCGGACATGGTGGGCAACGCCGCGTCGGCCGGCGCCATGGTGACCACGCTGGCGAGCGGTCTGGGCGTGGCGATCTACGCCACGATGCTCGGCGGCGCCCTGTGCCTGTGGACCACCTGCAACCTCCAGCTCCTGCGCGGGGCGACGGCCTCGCTGTGCGCGCTGATCATGGACGAGGCCCACGCCCGCTCGCGGCTTGCTCCGCGGACGGGGACGCCGGACTTCGCCGCGCCGCAAGCGGCCCCCTACGGCGCCCTGGGCGGCGAGGCCACACCATGAACGATTTCCTGGGCGAGGACCAAACCGGTGTGCTCGTCGCGCGGGACCTGCTGACGCTGCTGCTGTGCGGTTTCGTGGCCTGCGCGGTCCTGGCGGTCCCCTTCATCAACGAGGCCAAGAAGACCGAGGCCAACCAGCAAAGCGAGTCCTCCTCGTCCGCCGCCGCGGGCATGGAGCCGCCGGGAAACGTCATCATCGAGGCGCGCTGGGACGACAAGCTGCGCAGCGACGTCGATCTGTGGGTGCAGGCGCCGGGGGACGTGCCGGTCGGTTACTCGAACAAGTCGGGGCTGATCTTCAACCTGCTGCGCGACGATCTGGGAGCCTACGCCGATCCCACCGAGATCAATTTCGAAACCTCCTATTCGCGCGGCATTCCTCCGGGGGAATACACTGTCAACGTGCATATGTTCCGCAACCTGGAGAATGTGTTTCCCATCTGGGTCCGGGTGGTCGCCCGCGTCAAGGCGGAGCATGAATCGGGGGCCGCCACTGTAGCCGCAACGCGCGTCCGGCTGGACCACGAAGGGCAGGAGATCACCGCCTTCCGCTTCAACCTGAGCGAGCGAGGCGAGCTGGTGCCGGGGTCCTTGAACGCCGTGTTCAAGCCGCTGCGCTCGGCGAAAAATTGACCCGTCGGATCGAGAGTGCGCCATGGAAAGCCTGACCGTCATCTTCGGCTTCGTCGCCGTCGTCACCCTGCTGCTGGTCCTGTCGGCCCTGCGCTGGACGCGCAACCGGATGGCGCGCGTGGTGATCCTGCTGCTGTTCGCCCTGCTGCTGCCGGCGGCCTACGCCGCACCGGCGGCGCTGCTGGGCCGCGCGAAGCCGGTCACGCTGGAATGGATGGGGTCCAACGTCCGAGAGGCGAAGGTGCTGAGCGCCACGCTGGTGGAGAACGAAGCGATCTATCTCACCCTCCTCTGGGAGCAGGCGCCCAACCTCTACCGCCTGCCCTGGGACCGCCGCATGGCCGAGCAGTTGCAGGAGGCCCAGCGCGAGGCCCAGCGCAACGGCACCAACCCGATGATGCGGCTTCCCTTCGAACGGTCCTGGGATGACCGGGAACCGCGCTTCTACGCGCAGCCCCAGCCGAAGATGCCGGACAAGCCCTACGAGAACGCTCCGGGCAACGGCGGGCCGGGCGGCAATCCGGGAATCGAGTTCCAACATCCCGGCCAACCGACATGACGTCCAACCGACATGACATCCAACGGGCCGATTTCCATCATGTCCTCCGTGCAGGCCCCTTGAAGGCGGGGGGCGGGCTCGTCTACGGTTCCGCGATTCCGTCCGTCCGAGCAAAGAGAGTCCCATGCCGTCCTTCGACATCGTGTCCAAGACCGATATCCACGAAATCGACAACGCGCTGAACGGCATGCGCCGCGAGATCGAGACCCGCTTCGACTTCAAGGGCTCGCGCTGCACCGTGGAGCGCACCGAGAACGACATCACCCTGCTGGCCGACGACGCCCCCAAGCTCGACCAGATGCAGGAATTGCTGCGGGTCTACGTAACCCGGCGGAAGCTGGACGCCGGAGCCCTGGACTATTCCAAGCCGCCGGAGCGGGCGGCGGGCGACGCGCTGCGCCAGGTCGTCACCGTCAAGCAGGGGATCGCCCAGGACCTTGGCAAGACCATCGTCAAGGCGATCAAGGACGCCAAGATGAAGGTCCAGGTCTCTATCCAGGGCGACGAACTGCGCGTCACCGGCAAGAAGCGCGACGACCTCCAGGACGCCATTGCCCTGGTGCGCGGGCTGAAGATCGAGCAGCCCCTGCAGTATGTGAACTTCCGGGACTGACGGACGGCAAGGGCAC
The DNA here is from genome assembly GCF_059803775.1 of Azospirillum sp. UFLA03-27. Taxonomy (NCBI): domain Bacteria; kingdom Pseudomonadati; phylum Pseudomonadota; class Alphaproteobacteria; order Rhodospirillales; family Azospirillaceae; genus Azospirillum; species Azospirillum sp. UFLA03-27. The sequence continues at coordinate 12,620 of NZ_JAUQTX010000129.1, forward strand.
CGCAGGGCCATTCTTGCCGGATGGCCGGTCATTCTTGCCGGGCGGGGCGGAAATTTTTGCCGGGTGCGCAGGCGGCGAGAGGGTCTCGCCAGCCGGCCTTCCGCCTCTTCTGATGATGGCCCGTCCCTTGCTTGCCCTGCTCCGGTAGCCGAACGCCGCAGGGTCCACGCGCCATGTCGATACCGGCCAACGCCGACGCTTCCCAGTTGATGCGCATCCGGGCTGAAGAGCTTCTGGAGCGCAAAGGCACGGGTGCGCCCCGGCAGGCGGGGGAACTCGCCGGCCAGTTCGCCGCGATGCTGGAGCAGTTGAACGGCGTCGGCGGTGAGGATGGCGGGGCCGGCCTGATGGCGTCCTCCGCGGCGGGTCCGGTGACGGGAAGTTCCGCGATTGCCCACCGGCTGGGTGTTGGCGCCGTCAGCGTCTTCGCGCAGAGCGGAGCGGACGAGGCATCGGGTGGCCAGACCGCCGAGGGCCACACGCCCGACATGCGGGCGCCCAATGCCGAGGAGGCCATGCAGGTGGTGCAGAGCGCGCTCCAGGCCGAAAGCGCGCCGAACTTCCGCTGGTTGACCACGTTGCTGACTCAAGGCGTTCCCGACCGCATGACGTCGGGATCGGCCCGGTGATTGGCCCGGCGATGGAACGGCGGGGCGTTATCGAACGTCCAGCCGGCGCTCCAGCGTGACCACCGTCTTGCCGTCGCGGGCCAGCGTCACGATGCCCTTGTAGGGTCCCTTGGGCCATCCAGCCGCCGGGCGCTTCAGTCCCTGATAGGCGAACCAGACGGCCTTGTCCCCGGTGATGCCCTTGCTGTTGTCGAACAGGGTGCGGCCATCGCCGTCGAGGATGCGGATTCGCTGGGTGTCGCCGTCGCGGATGCCCATGATGTCCGACCACAGCACCAGCAGGGGCGCGTCCGGTGTCAGCACCTCCCCGGCGAATTCACCGTGGCGGGCCGGCTCGGCCTCCGGAACGCGGCGGGTGGCGAAGCCGGCGCTGAGGCCGGCGGTCGGGCGGTAGGCCAGCGCCTTGGCCGTGGCGGCGTTCCACAGCGGCGTCATGGGCTGGCCGCAGGCGGTGAAGGGCTGCTGGCCGACGAAGGGGTCGACGACGGCGCCGTTGTGGCGCACGCCGAAATGCAGATGGGGAAACTCGGTCAGTCCCGACAGCCCGACGTCGCCGAGCCGTTGCCCGGCCTCCACCCGTTGGCCGGGGGTGACCGCGACGCTGCCGCGCTTCATGTGCAGGTAGGCGGTCTGCCAGCCGTCGCCATGGTCGATGATGACGGCGTTGCCGCCCCCGACCTTCATGACCGTGTCGCGCCCGATGACGTTCACGTTCACGTCCTCCATGCCGTCGCGCACGCGCAGGACGGTGCCTGCTGCGGCGGCCAGCACGGCGACGCCCTTGTCCATCGCGGTGTAGTCGGGAAGGCGGAAATCCGTGCCGTCATGGCCGTCGTAGCTCAGCCGGCCGCAGGCATGGTCGCGCCAGCCGGGACCGGCGTCCTCATCGACGTAGTTCTGGATGAAGCAGGTTTCCCCGATGCGGCACGCGAGCGGCAAACCGAAGGTCGGCGCTTCCGCCGTCGCAGCGCCGGCGAAACCCAGCGCGCTCGCGAAGAGGCTTGCGGACAGGATGGTGGCGAGCGCGGCGCGGATCATGCGGGCTTCCCAAGGAGGAGAGGCGGGTCTGCCGGGGCAGGGTGAGGCAAGCTCCGCCCCGATGCAACCGCAAGGAAGCCATACGCCGGCCGGACGAGATTTCCGGCCAAGCCCCTTCGGCAGGGCTTCTCAGCCGCCGATCAGCACCGCCAGCACTTCGGAGGCCAGGACCGCGGGCTTGATCGGCTTGCGGACCATCCGGGCGACACCCAGCTTGCTCAGGGCCTGCATGGTCAGCTCTGGCGGCACCCGCTCGTCGATTCCGGACAGGACGATGATCCGCAGGTCCGGACGAAGGCTCTTGGCTGCCTGGGTGACCTCAAATCCGTCGTGGTCCGGCATGATGAGATCGGTGACCAGCAGGTCGAACTCATGGAAGGTCAATGACTCGATGGCCGCCCGCGCGTCGGTGCAGCCGGCCACGGTGTTGCCTTCCTTCTCCAAAATCTTGCTGATGATGCTGAGGGATACCGGATCGTCATCGACGACGAGGATATCGGCCATCGGAGTCTGCTGTCTCATGATTCGGTGTTTGGGGTTTTGCCGACCTGAGTAAGGCCCGGCTGGTTTACGCCCCGTTTATGAGCGGGGACGGCCATGCATCCAGGTCAAGGCACCCGGCACGCGCCCCCGTGCGGCGTTGACTTGGCGTTCCGCCTGCGTAAACTGTGGGTGCCTTCGCAGAGAGGGCGCCGGCCGCCCAGCACGGGGACCGGCGGATTGGGTCATATCGCTTTCAAGAGGATGTGACATGAGCACCGCATTGGCATTGACCACGCCGTTTCCCGGCGAGTCGCTGTCCCGTTACATCGAGCAGGTCCACCGCTTCCCCGTTCTGGGCGCGGAGGAGGAGTATGTGTTGGCCACCGCGTGGCGCCAGCATGGCGACATGGAGGCGGCCCGCAAGCTGGTGACCAGCCATCTCCGTCTGGTGATCAAGATCGCCACCGGCTTCCGCGGCTACGGTCTGCCGATGACCGACTTGGTCGGCGAGGGCAACATCGGCCTGATGACCGCTGTCCGCAAGTTCGAGCCGGACCGCGGCTTCCGCCTGTCCACCTACGCGATGTGGTGGATCAAGGCGTCCATCCAGGAATACATTCTGCGCTCCTGGAGCCTCGTGAAACTGGGCACCACCGGCGCCCAGAAGAAGCTCTTCTTCGGCCTGTCCCGCCTGAAGCGCAAGCTCGGCGAGTTTGGCAACGGCGACCTGAAGCCGGAAAGCGTGTCCCGGATCGCCCAGGAACTCGACGTGCCGGAGAGCGACGTGGTCGCGGTGAACCGCCGCTTCGTCCAGCCGGTCGCCTCTCTCAATGTGCCGCTCTCCGCCGGAGAGGGGACCGCGGAGATGCAGGACTTCCTGCCCGACGAGCGCCCGAACGCCGAAGACAGCCTGCTGGAGCGCGACGAGGCGATGCACCGCAGCGCCATGCTCCACGAAGCGATGACGGTGCTGAAGGACCGCGAGCGCGACATCCTGACCGCCCGCCGCCTCAACCCGTCGCCGAAGACGCTGGAGGATCTTGCCGCCGTTTACGGCGTCAGCCGCGAGCGCATCCGCCAGATCGAGGAGCGCGCTTTCCAGAAGCTGTCCCAGAGGGTGCGGGAACTCGCCGCAGCGGCATAAGGGGGAGGCTGTTGCCTCCCTCTCCTCCATGGTGTATGTCGAAAGGCGTATATCCCGGAAGGTTGGCTTTGGCTGCCGACGCCGTTTCTCCGGGTGAGACAGGGCGGTGTTCTCCTTCCCAGGGTTGTGATAGGGGGAGCGGTGGATGCAACAGATGTTGTGATTTCGCCGCAATTTGTTGGAAAATGCTCCGCAAGCCGTCATAATGACAACTCGGTTTCTGTGCACCCCTGGGTATCGGGCCTCGTGTCGAGCCTCCGGGGCGCCTTGGTGAGCGGGTACGGTTTTGTCCAACGTGTCTCCGGCAGAGCATCAGGGGCCTGACAGCCCGTCCGCACCGGCAATGCCGACGACATCGGCGTTCCTGGCGTCGCTGGCCGAAAGCCTCATGCACCAGGCGTCCTTCGCGCTGGTCTACGCCGACGCCGGGCATCGTTGCCTGTTGGCGAACCCGCTCTTCGCCGCCGTGTTGGCAACGTCGCCCGAAGCCCTGGTGGGGCAATCCCTGGCCGAAATCGACCATCCACTGGCGTGCGCCGTCGTGCAGGCGCTGGACCGCTCCGGACAAACCGGGGAAGCCGCTCCGGTCGATTGCGAGGTCGAGCACGCGGACGGCGGGCGCGGCGTGCTGACCGGCTGCGTCCTGCCCCACCGCACCGGCGACGGCGGGCAAGGCTTTCTTGGACTGTTCCAGGACGTGACCGACCCGGCCCGCATCGCCGATTTCGTCCTGCGCCGCGACCCCTTCGTGACCACCCTGCTCGACGCGGCGGTGGATGGCGTCGTGGTGGCGGACCGCAACGGCATCATCCGCACGGTCAACCGGTCTTGCCGCGACCTGTTCGGCTATGACGAGGAGGAACTGATCGGGCGGAACGTCTCCGTCCTGATGCCGCCGCCCTTCTCCCGCGATCACGACAAGTACATCGGCAGCTATCTGGAGACGGAACGCGCCAAGATCATCGGCATCGGGCGCGACGCGCTGGGCCGGCGCAAGGACGGCGCGGTGTTCCCGATCCATCTCAGCGTCGGCCAGGCCCGCTTGGCGCGCGATGTCGTGTTCGTCGGCATCATCCGCGACATCTCCGAACGGCTGGCGGCGGAGCAAAAAGCAACCTACCTCGCCCGGCACGACCCGCTGACCGGCGTTCTGACCCGCACCGCCTTCCTGGAGGAGTGCGAGGCTGTGCTGTCCGCGCCCTTCCCCGGCCAGGAAGGGGGCCTGTTCGCGCTCTACGCGCTCGACGTCGACCAGTTCAGCGACATCAACGAGGCGTTCGGCTTCCATGTCGGCGACGCCGCGCTGAAGGCGATGGTCAGCCGCGTGACCGAGGTGCTGCCTCAGCAGACCTACGTCTGCCGCATCGCCGCCGACGAGTTCGCCGCCCTGTCCCGCGTCGAGAGCGCGGAGCAGGCGGAAACCCTGGCCGATCTGCTGCATGACCGGCTGACCGCCTCCATCTACGCCGACCGCCATTGGGTGCGGCTGCGGCTGTCCATCGGCGCCGCCGTGCAGGACGCCGACATCCGCACGCTGGAGGAGCTGAACGCCAAGGCCAAGCTGGCGCTTCAGGCCGCCCAGCACAACGGCGGCAACACCGTCTGCTTCTACACGCCGGAGATGGCCGCGGCGGCGACCCGGCGCATGTTCCTGACCATGCATCTCGCCCACGCCATCGAGCGGAACGAGCTGCACATGGCCTACCAGCCCATCGTCGAGGCCCGCTCCGGCCGGATCGTGGGGGCGGAGGCGCTGCTGCGCTGGAACCAGCACACGCTGGGGCCGGTCTCCCCCGGCGAGTTCATCCCGGTCGCCGAGGAAAGCGGCCTGATCGTTCCCATCACCGACTGGGTGCTGAACGCCGTCGTCGAGCAGATGGCGGTGTGGGAGCCGGCGGGCACCCTGCCCAACCAGATCTTCATCAACATCTCCGGTCCGCAATTCCTGCGCGGCAATCTCAGCGCCCGCCTCGAGGAGCTTCTGGGACTCCATCCGGAGCTGCGCGGGCGGTTGGGGCTGGAGATCACCGAACAGGCGGCGGTGCGCGATCTGAAGGCCGCCGTGCAGACCCTGACGGAGTTGGAGGCCATCGACGTCCAGGTGGCCATCGACGATTTCGGGTCGGGCTATTCGTCGCTCAGCTATGTGCAGCAGCTTCCGGTGTCGAAGCTGAAAATCGACCGCGCCTTCATGGAAGACATCCCGGACAACCTGAAAAACGGGGCGCTGGTCCGCGCCGCGGTCGGCATGGCGCACGGCCTCGGCCTCGTCACCGTCGCCGAAGGGGTCGAGACCGAGGAGCAGCGCGACTTCCTGGTGTCGGTGGGCTGCGACCTGCTCCAGGGCTACCTGTTCGGCCGCCCCGTCGCCCCCGACGCCTTCGCGGCGATGATCCGCGCCCAACAGCCCGCGATGGCCTGACCATCCGGAGGAAGAGGCTGGATGGGGATCACCCCTCCAGCCGTTCCGGTTCCTTTCCGGCCAAGGTGGGTGTCTCGATGGCGCGGGCGGGCAGGCGCTCGCGGCGGGTTTCCCGGAGCTGCCAGCGGCGGAAGGAGCGTTTCGACCACCAGGACAGGATCGTCTGCCAGAGCCGTTCCGGCCCCTGGAACAGCGGCACGCGGGGCTTGTCCATTGCCGACGGCTCCAGTGCCAGGCCGACCGACGTGATCTGCCCGTCCTGCATGTCGCGGACGATCAGTTCCACGCCGCCCATCCGCATCCGGTCGCCCAGCTCACAGGCGCCGCCGAACTCGTTGCGCAGCAGGTCGCGCAGGGAGCGCTGGGCGTTGGCGAGCGACAGGGGAAGGCCATACATCTCGGCGATCTGTTCCACCGTCGCGTCGGGATTCAGCGCCAGATCGCCGTAGAACGCACGGTCGTCCTGATCCAGCGGCCGGCTCTCGGCGAACAGCTTGTCGATCAGCGGCAGTTGGCTGGGCGGGGTGAACAGATAGACCATATCCCCGGCCTGGAGCGTCCGCGCCTTGTGCAGCGGCACCACGCGCCCATCGCGGATGACCAGGGACTGTCTCTTATACACATCTGACGCTGCCGACGATTATACGC
>NZ_JAUQTX010000012.1:0-50829 GCF_059803775.1 Azospirillum sp. UFLA03-27
GCGTATAATCGTCGGCAGCGTCAGATGTGTATAAGAGACAGCTCAAGGCCGGCGACCGGGGGTTCGTTGCAGCGCCCTATTCATCGGTCCCTTCATTGGTCCCTTCATTGGTCCCTGTCTTCTCCTTCAGCCCATAGACCTCGATCGGGTCGTTCAGCCCCTTCACCGGGTGCCAGCCGACCGAGACGAGACGGCTGGCGCAGGCCTCGGCCACCTCGGCGGAGGTCAGGACGTTGCGTTCCAGGCGGCTGCACAGCCCCTCGATCCGGCTGACCAGATTGACCGCCGGGCCGATGACGGTGAAGTCCAGCCGGTTGGCGGAGCCGATGTTCCCGTACATGACCTCGCCCATGTGGATCGCGATGCCGCAGCGCAGCGTCGGCTGGCCCCAGGCGGCGCGCTCGGCGTTGCGGGCGGCCATGTCGGTCAGCGCCTCCTGCGCGGCGTCCAGCGCTTTGGTGCAGGCGGCGGCCCCGGTCGGGTCGCTCTCCTCCAGCGGGAAGATGGCCAGCATGGCGTCGCCGATGAATTTCATGATCTCGCCGCCGCGGCTTTCCACGGCGCCGCCCATGATCTCGAAATAGCCGTTCAGCAGGGCGATCAGCTCCTCGCGCGGCAGCCGGTCGGCCAGCGAGGTGAAGCCGCGCAGGTCGCAGTACCACAGCACGGCGCGGACGTTTGCGCCGGTGCCGCGGCGGATGTCGCCGGACAGGATGCGCGCGCCGGTGCGGTGGCCGACATAGGTGTCCAGCACCGTCGTCGCCAGCCGCCGCAGCGCCAGCGTCTCCAGCACCGCGCCCAACGCCGGCAGCACCGCGTCGACCAGCGCCAGATCGGCGGTGGAGAAGCCGCCGGGCCGGTCGGTGGTGAAGCTCAGCACGTTGCGCCGCCCTCCGGCGAACAGAACCGTCATGGCGACATAGTCCGTCGCCCCCTGCGCCCGCAGTTCGGCGAAGACCGGGTATGGGTAGGGTGGCTCCATCTGCTCCAGCCGGTAGCGCAGGCCGTCGGCGCCGTCTTCGATCAGGGTGGCGAAGGGGCTGGTCAGATATTCGGTGCTGGTTTCCGTGCCGTGGGCGCGGGTGGCGATCTCCACCTGCTCGGCGTTGCGGCGCCAGAAGAAGGCGATGGTGCGGATCTGCGGGTGCAGCAGGGGCAGGGCGCAGACCGCGCGCAGCAGCGGGACGCCGGACGCCATCAGGCGCCGGCAGAAGCGGTCCATCATCTGCTCGAAGCCGGGCGCGTGCCGGCCTTCCAGAAGCAGCCATTCGACGACCTCCCGCGCGGCGTCGTCGATGGATGGGGCCGCAGGGGTTGCCGGTGCGGTGGCCGCGGGCGGTGCCATGCTCACGGATAGATAACCATAAAGATGCGATGCTTGATCTGTCGGCGGATTCTGCCCAAGTTTCGCCTACGCCGCCAGTGTTGTTCGGCGCCGATGGAGGATATCACCATGTTCATTCAGACCGAGCAGACGCCCAACCCGGCGACTCTCAAGTTCCTGCCGGGGCGTGACGTGCTCGGACGCGGCACCGCGGACTTCCCGTCCCGCGATGGTGCCGCCGCTTCGCCGCTGGCCCAGCGGCTGTTCGAGATCGACGGGGTCCAGGGCGTGTTCCTGGGCGCCGACTTCGTGACCATCACCAAGGCCGGCGACAAGGAGTGGTTCCTGCTGAAGCCGTCGATCCTCGGCGTCATCATGGAGCATTTCACCGCCAACCGCCCGGTGCTTCTGGAAGAGGCGGCCGGCGACGGCCACGCCGTCAGCGCGGACGACGACGAGATCGTCACCCAGATCAAGGAGCTGCTGGACACCCGCGTGCGTCCCGCGGTGGCCCAGGACGGCGGCGACATCACCTTCTACGGCTTCGAGGAGGGCGTGGTGTATCTGGAGATGAAGGGGGCCTGCTCCGGCTGCCCCAGCTCCACCGCCACGCTGAAGGCCGGCATCGAGAACATGCTGCGCCACTACATCCCCGAGGTGGTCGAGGTCCGCGCCGTCCGCTGACGGCATCCATCGGATGGGCGTGGTCCGAACGGACGGATCGCGCCCGCCGGTGTCGCCCTCCGCTTACTCCGGAACGACGAACTGCATGCCCAGCCAGCGCCAGCGTCCCTCGGGGCCGGGCAGGGTGCAATTCACGCGCGTGCGGCCCGGCGGGAAGGGGTCGCGGATGCGCACCTCCACCCGGTCCTCCGTCACGCGCTCCAGCGCCGTCCGGCCCTGGCCGGCGGCGAAGCAGGCCAGCCGCGCGATGTCGCCGATCTCGTCCGACACGGTGAAGCCGATCGACGGCGGGTTGACGGTCAGCAGCGGATCGTCGGGCGTCAGGTCGGTCACCGGCAGCGGCAGCGCGTTGGCGGCCAGCCGGAAGCGGTCGACGCTGCCGAAACTCTCGTTCATCACGAAACGCGGCAGGGTCGCCCGGTCGGCCTGCGGGTGCAGGACGCCCGACTGTTGGCCGAAGGCGGCGGCGAAGCCCTGCTCCGTCACGATGGTCCGCAGCGCCGACGACACCTCGCCCTGTGGGTAGGCGAACAGGGTGGGGCGCTGGCCGGTCTCCGCCTGCAGCCGGTCGGCCATGCGGCGCAGCTCCGCCTTCACCTCCTCGGCGGGGCGGGACACCAGCGACTGGGTGGAGGCGCCGAGCCCGCCAAGCGTGACCCCGGCGGCGGCGAGCTGCCGCACCTCCGCCCAGGTCATGTGGGCGGGCGACCCGCGGTCGATGGCGTCGGTCGCCACGAACAGGGTGAAGGGAAGACCCGCCGCCTTCAGCCGCGGCCACGCCTCACGGAAAGTGGAACGGCTGGCCTCGTCGATGGTGATCGCCACCGTCCGGTCGGGCAGCGGCGCGCCGCTGCGCAACGCCTCCAGGATGCGGGGCAGGGGCAGGACCTGGTAATCCCCGTCCTGAAGCTCGTCCAAATGGGCTTCGAACTGGTCGATCCGGATGCTGATGGATGGGGTCTGGTCCTCGCCGAAGCGGTCGTAGGCGAAGACGACGGCGGTGTTCGTGGTTCCGTCTGCCGCAACGCCGGGGCTTCCCGCCAGGGCCTGGAAGGCCCAGGCGGCGGCCACGGCGAAGAGGGTGGCGGCGCGGCGGAACGGCATGGCGGCCTGTCGTGGGTCCGGAACGGTCGCGCGGCCGGACGAGGGTCCGGGCTGCGCCACGGCTGGTGTGGCACAGGCACGCCGCCGGGAACAAGTCCGCAACACATACGCTGTGCTTCGCGCGCTTTCGTGATGCAGCCTTGCAACAACCCCTATGGCACTAGGCCCTATGGCGCCCGGCCGCCGACGGGGCGCCCGCGGCCGGACCGCCAGGGGCCGGATCGCCAGGGATCAGCCCATCATCAGGCCACCCAGCGCCGCGTCGGTCAGCAGGGGGTAGCGCTGCTCGTCCGGCAGTTGATAGTGCCACCACTCGCAGCTGTAATGCCGCCAGCCCGCCGCCGTCATGACGCCGAGAAGAGCGGCGCGGTTGCGCTGCTGCTCGGTGGTCAGGTCGGTGCGGCCATGATGGGACTGTTCGGTCATGTCGTCGAAGCCGGTGCCCATGTCCAGCGGGCGCCCGGTCCCGTCGGCCAGCGTCAGATCCACCGCGACGCCGCGGGAATGGGTGGAGCCGCCCGACGGATCGGCGATGTAGGACGGATCGGGCAGCGCCCGCCACAAGGCCCATTGCGCCTCGACCGGGCGGAAGGCATCGTACAGCCGCAACCGGCAGCCGATGCCGCGGGCCAGCCGGATCGCCGCACGCAACGCCGCCGCCGCGTCGGGGTGCAGCAGGCAATGCGGGTGCCGGTAGATGGGCACCGCGGTCAGGTTGTCCGGCGTGGCGTAGAGCAGGTCGATGTCGACGTCGAAGTCCGGCGGTGCGATGGGTGTAAGCATGATCCATGCCGTCAGGGAAGACCGGGGCTGTCTAGCACGCTCTTGACCCAGGGCTGAAGTGGGGCTTTGAAGATGGCGGATTTGATGAAAGCGTGGGGGTCATGAGAGTTCTGGGACTGGACACGGCGACCTCCGGCTGTTCCGCCGCGCTGTGGGATGACGGCGCCGTCACCGTGCGGCGGCGCGAGCCGATGGCCCGCGGGCAGGCGGAGGCGCTGGTGCCCCTGGCGCAGGCCGCGCTGGCGGAGGCCGGCTGCCCCTTCGACGCGCTCGACCGCATCGCCGTGACCGTCGGGCCGGGCGCCTTCACCGGCCTGCGCATCGCGCTGGCGGCGGCGCGCGGCTTCGCCCTGGCCGCCGGCCTGCCGGTGGTCGGGATCACCAGTTTCGACGCGGTCGTTCATGGATTGCCGGACGCGGAGCGGGATGGCCGCGCCGTGCTGGTCGCCGTGGACTCCCGCCGCACCGAGCCGTTCCTGCAACTCTTCCATCCGGACCTGACGCCGTTCGGCGAACCGGCGATGCTGGAGCCCGCCGCGGTGCCGGGCTGGCTGGACGGGCTGCTCGCCGGTGAAGCCGGTGCCGTGCCATTGCTGATCGCCGGGGACGGGGCAGCCGCGCTGCGCCCGCTTCTGGAAGGGCGTGCCGACACCGCGTTCGCCGTCGGCCCGGGCACGCCCGACGCCGCCGTGGTCGCCGCCCTGGGCGCCCGGCGGGAGGTCGGTCTGCCGGCCCAGCCCTTCTACCTGCGCCCGCCCGACGTCTCCCTGCCGCGGAAGACGGCATGACGGCGGCCCCGCCCGAGGTGTCCAGCCCCCGGACGTCCCATCCGGTGCGGCTTCAGGCCGCCGGCCTCGCCGACGCCTCGGTGATCGCAGCCTTGCAGCAGGGTTGCTTTCCCGACGATCCCTGGAGCGGCGAGGCGGTCGCAAGCCTGATCGGCCAGCCCGGCTTCTTCGCCGCGCTGGCCTTGCGGGAGGGCGTGGAGGGCGACGATCCGGTTGGCTTCCTGCTGGCGCGGGTCGCCGCGGAGGATGGCGAGATCATCGCCGTCGGCGTCCGGGCCGACGCGCGGGGGGAGGGCACCGGCCGGCGTCTGGTCGTGGCGGCGTTGGACGGCGCCCGGGCGCTGGGCGCCACGGCGCTGTTCCTTGAAGTCGCCGAAGACAATGGTATGGCGCAATCCCTGTATAAATCTTGTGGTTTCTTTGCCGTTGGCCGTCGTCCCGGCTATTACCGCAGGGCGGACGGAAGGGTTGCTGCCCTGGTGTTGCGGTATTCGTACACCGACAAATAAACCTTAACCTTTCTGAATCCACAAACGGTGCACCCCGTCCGGCTCATCCGGATTTTCGGGCGTCACGGCGAGAATGGAGTGACCCAGTTCGGCTAAGGATCGGGGTACATTCTCCAAGGGTTCGCCAGCGTTCAGCCGGACTTCAAGCGTCTGCCCGGCCGCCATGCGCTCCACCGACAACTTGGTCTTGACGAAGGTTAACGGGCACACCTCGCTGGTGATGTCCAAAAACAAATCCGACGATTTTTTTTCGTACACTGCTTCCTCTTTAAGAGCAAAGGATGGATATTGCACGCGGCCACAAACCTCTTTATATGGAGAGGAACGCCAAGCTGCGGAGCAAGCTTACATGAGCAATGGTAACCCTTCCAACGCGCTGTTGTCTCTGACCACGGAGATCGTGGCGGCGCATGTCTCGAACAATACAGTCGCTCTCGGCGATCTTCCGACGCTGATTGAGCAGGTGTACAAGTCACTCGCGAATGTCGGGACCGAGCCGGTTGCGACTGAGGAGCGTCCGCAGCCCGCGGTGCCCATCAAGAAGTCCGTCACTCCCGACTACATTGTATGCCTGGAGGATGGCAAGAAGCTGAAGATGCTGAAGCGCCATCTGAAGACGGCCTACGACATGTCGCCGGAGGAATACCGCGACCGTTGGGGCCTGCCGGCCGACTATCCGATGGTCGCCCCGAACTACGCCCGCCAGCGCAGCTCGCTGGCCAAGCAGATCGGTCTCGGCACCCGCGCCCGCCGCGGCGCGGCCTAAGGTCCATCGGGCTTGTGCGTTGGTGTCCGGCGGACCGCCGCTGTTCGGTCCGCCCCGGAACCCCATCGCCCGGATGTGACCGTTTCTTCCTTCCCGCGTGATCATTTGCCGTCCCGCCTTGCCGCCGTCCCCGTTCGTCGGGGCCGGACCTTGTGGCTTGCCCGGAGTCCGGGCTTGCCGGGGGCGGGTTCGTCACGTCGCGGTTGACCGGCAACCGGCCATTCGTGTTATCCCTGTTCCGTGCCCGACGGGGCTCCGGAAGGAGAACCGGCGGTTGCCGCGACCCGAACAACGCCAGCGAAGCGTCGAGTATGGCTGATACAGGCACGGACCAGGGCAGCTCTTCGGATCTGCGCATGGGCTCCCTCGAAGTGCGGCTGGCCGAAAGCGCCGCCGAGATCGATTGGGCGCAGGCGTTGCGCTACCGCGTCTTCTACGAGGAGATGTCGGCGGTGCCGTCGCCGGACATGGCCGCGCGCCATCGCGACTTCGACGATTTCGACACCATCTGCGACCATCTGCTGGTCATCGACCACGCCCGCGGCGACGGACCGGAGTCCGTGGTCGGCACCTACCGGCTGATCCGCCGCCCGGCGGCGGCCAAGGCCGGGCGCTTCTATTCCAGCGACGAATACGACATCGGGCGGCTGCTCAGCTATCCGGGGGAGATCCTGGAGCTCGGGCGGTCCTGCGTCGACGCCGCCTACCGCACGCGCGGCAGCAGCATGCAGCTGCTGTGGCGCGGCATCGCGGCTTATGTCTTCCACCACGACATCGCTGTGATGTTCGGCTGCGCCAGCCTGCCGGGCACCGACCCGGTGGCGATGGCCGAACCGCTCGCCTACCTGCATCACTTCCATCTGGCCCCGGAGGAGTTGCGCCCCGTGGCGCTGCCGGAACGCTATGTCGGCATGGATCTGATGCCCCGCGACCAGATCGATCCGAAGCGCGCGCTGACCGTTCTGCCGCCGCTGATCAAGGGCTATCTGCGGCTGGGCGGCTTCATTGGCGACGGTGCGGTGATCGATCACCAGTTCAACACCACCGACGTGTCGATCGTGGTGAAGACCGACCTGATCACCAACAAGTATTCCAAGCATTACGAGCGGCGCAGCCGCGACGCCCAGATCGCGTGATCCGCGATTGCATCAGGAGACGGGTCGCATGACGGCGGTGGATGCAACCGGTGCGCGTGCCCTGGGGTCGCCGGTGCGGGGCGGGCTTCGTCTGGCCGTCTATCTGCTGTGGACGCTCCTGCTGGTCCCGGTGCAGGCGCTGGCCGTCGCTGTGCGCTCGCCGCTGCGCTTCCGGATACCGCGGTTCTACCATCGGGTCTGCGCCGCCATCCTGGGCATCGGCGTCGTGGTGCGCGGCGAGCGCGCCACGGACGGGCCGGTGCTGTTCGTCTCCAACCATTCCTCCTACCTCGACATCACGGTGCTGGGGTCGGTCATTCCGGGCTCCTTCGTGGCGAAGAGCGAGGTCGCCGGCTGGCCTTTCTTCGGGGCGCTGGCGAAGCTCCAGCAGACCGTCTTCGTGGAGCGCAAGGCCCGCTCCGGGGTGGAGAAGCAGCGCGACGAGCTGGGCGCCCGGCTGGACGCCGGCGACAGCCTGATCCTGTTCCCCGAGGGCACCTCCAGCGACGGCAACCGCACGCTCCCCTTCAAGACGGCGCTGTTCGCGGTGGCCGCCCGGCGCATCGGGGACCGGCCGCTGACCGTGCAGCCGGTCAGCATCGCGCCGACGCGGCTGGACGGCATCCCGATGGGGATCGCCTTCCGTCCCTGTTACGCGTGGTACGGCGACATGGATCTCGCCCCCCATCTGTGGACCGTCTTCACGCTGGGCCGCATGACGGTGGAGGTGGAGTTCCACCCCCCGGTGACCATCGACGGCTTCTCCAGCCGGAAGGCCCTGGCCGACCATTGCCAGCGCGCCGTGGCGCGTGGCGTGGAGCGCGCGGTGTCCGGAAAGCCGCTGCCCACCGTCGTCTCGTGATGGAAACTTTCCACACCGCGGAATGGGCCGCGAAACGAATGATCGGCTCGCGGGCACGATTGACTCGTTTTCCCGCAGTCGTGCTACCATATCGGCTGGGTGCGATGCCGCGACGCGGCGGGTCGCGCGCCGGATTGCGCCGCTTGGACCGGTGCCGTCCAGGCGCGCGTTTTTGCATTGGTCGAGATCGCGGCTGGCCAAGACACAATTGGCCGAATTCGCGTTTGGTCCGGATCGTTCAGCGCTGTGGAAGGGATCGTTGAGTAAGAAGCTCTTCATCAAGACCTGGGGTTGTCAGATGAATGTCTACGACTCCGCCCGCATGGCGGATGTCCTGGCACCCCTGGGATACCGGCCGGTGGACGAGCCGGACGGCGCCGACATGGTGATCCTCAACACCTGCCACATCCGCGAAAAGGCCTCCGAGAAGGTGTTCTCGGAACTGGGCCGCCTGCGCCAGCTCAAGGACGTCAAGGCCGAGATCGGCGACGGCCGGATGATCGTCGCCGTGGCCGGCTGCGTCGCCCAGGCCGAGGGCGAGGAGATCGTCGCCCGCGCCCCCTTCGTGGACATGGTGTTCGGGCCGCAGACCTATCACACCCTGCCGGAAATGGTGGCCAAGGCCAGCCGCAAGGCGGGCAGCGTGCTCAACACCGACTTCCCCGTGGAGTCCAAATTCGACTTCCTGCCGGACGAGAGCGCCAGCCAGGGCGTCTCCGCCTTCCTGGCGGTGCAGGAGGGTTGCGACAAGTTCTGCACCTTCTGTGTGGTGCCCTACACCCGCGGCGCCGAGTTCTCGCGGCCCGGCGCCCAGATCGTGGCGGAGGCCCGGCGCCTCGTCGCCGGCGGCACGCGGGAGATCAACCTGCTCGGCCAGAACGTCAACGCCTGGCACGGGGAGGGGCCGGACGGCACCACCTGGGGCCTCGGACGGCTGGTCCGCGAACTGGCGGACATCGACGGGCTGGAGCGCATCCGCTACACCACCTCGCACCCGCGCGACATGGAGGACGACCTCATCCGCGCCCACGCCGAGGTGCCGCAGCTCATGCCCTACCTGCATCTTCCGGTGCAGGCGGGGTCGGACCGCGTGCTGGCGGCGATGAACCGCAAGCACACGGCGGACGACTACCGCCGCATCGTCGACCGGCTGCGCGCCGCCAAGCCGGATCTGGCGCTGTCGGGCGACTTCATCGTCGGCTTCCCCGGCGAGAGCGACGCCGATTTCGCGGCGACCCTGCGCCTCGTCACCGACGTCGGCTACGCCCAGGCCTATTCCTTCAAGTACAGCCCGCGCCCCGGCACCCCGGCGGCGCTGGAGCACGGCCAGCTGCCGGAAGACGTCAAGGACGCCCGTCTCGCCGCGCTCCAGCAGTTGCTGAACGCGCAGCAGCAGGCCTTCAACCAGAGCTTCGTCGGGCGCACCGTGCCGGTCCTGTTCGACCGCGTCGGCAAGCGTGCCGGCCAGCTCCTCGGCAAGAGCCCCTATCTGCAGTCGGTGCACGCCGACGCCAACGAGCGGCTGCTCGGCCGCATCGTCGAGGTGCGCATCGACGCCGCCCATCCGAACAGCCTTGCCGGCAGCGTGGCGACCGGTGAATACCGCAGCTCCGCCACCGGCACGCAACCCGTGGAGGCGACCGTTTGAACGGCTTGCCCGATCAGCGCCCCGACCCGCGCTCCGATCAACGCCCAGATCAACGGATTGATCTGAACTTCGACGACAACCGGCTGCTGCCGATGCTGTACGGGGAGCATGACCGCCACCTCGCCCGCATCGAGAACCAGCTGGGCGTTTCCCTGATTTCCCGCGGCAACACGCTGACCATCGCCGGTCCGGCGGAATCGTCGGAAGCCGCGCGTTCGGCCATCGATGCCCTCTATGAGCGACTGAAGCGCGGCATGACCGTCGGCACCGGCGAGGTGGACGCCGCCGTCCGCATGGCGACCGGCGTGGGCGGTGCCGTGCGCGACCAGAATCTGGCGACGCTCAGCCGTGGCGAGGTCGCGGTGCGCACCCGCCGCAAGGGCGCCATCACCCCGCGTTCCCCCATGCAGGCGGCCTATCTCCAGGCTCTGGCGGAAAGCGAGATGGTCTTCGGGCTCGGCCCGGCCGGCACCGGCAAGACCTACCTCGCCGTCGCGCAGGCGGTGGCGCTGCTGACCACCGGCCAGGTCGACCGCATCATCCTGTCGCGCCCCGCCGTCGAGGCGGGGGAGCGGCTGGGCTTCCTGCCCGGCGACCTCAAGGAGAAGGTGGACCCCTATCTGCGCCCGCTCTACGACGCGCTGCACGACATGCTACCGGCGGAGCAGGTGAAGAAGCGGCTGGAGTCCGGCGAGATCGAGATCGCGCCGCTCGCCTTCATGCGCGGCCGCACGCTCGCCAACGCTTTCGTCATCCTGGACGAGGCGCAGAACACCACGCCCATGCAGATGAAGATGTTCCTCACCCGCCTGGGCGAGGGGGGCCGCATGGCGGTCACCGGCGACATCTCCCAGACCGATCTGCCGGCCGGCGCCAAGTCCGGCCTGCGCGAGGCGCTGGACATCCTGGAGGGGGTGGAGGGCATCCGCTTCGTCCAGTTCACCGCCGCCGACGTGGTGCGCCACCCGCTGGTCGCCCGCATCATCCGCGCCTATGACCATGCCGAAGGCCAACGCAAACCCGCCCCCCGGCGGGCCGCCGCGGACGGCGGCGGGCCGGCGGCGGATGCGGAGGGAACACCGTGATGGCCGTCGATGTCGTCGTTTCACGTGAAGCGGGCGATTGGGCTGACAACGCCGAATGGCTGTGCGAACGGGCGGCGCTCGCTGCGCTCTCCGTCACCTACGACGAGGATGAGGGGCCGGCGGAGTTGTCCGTCGTGCTGGCCGACGACGCTCTGGTGCACCGCCTGAACCGCGAATACCGTGGCAAGGACAAGCCGACCAACGTGCTGTCCTTCGCCCTGACCGAAGCGGAGGAGCCCGAACTGGGCGAGGACGCGCCGGTCATGCTGGGCGACGTGATCCTGGCCTGGGAGACCGTCGCCCGTGAAGCCGCCGAGCAGGGTAAAACACCTTCGGACCATATGACCCACCTTGTGGTGCATGGCGTTCTTCATTTGCTCGGGTATGATCATGAGACGGATGACGAGGCCGAGGAGATGGAGCAGCTCGAAACCGACGTGCTCGCGACCCTCGGCATCGCCGACCCGTACGCCGCCACGCGCTCTCCGCCCGGGGAGCCGAATTTGGACGAACAACCACCGGACCGATGAGCGAGATTTCCGACAGTCGAACGCCCCGTGAAGACGGGGCCGAAGATCAGCAATCCTTGGGCCACCTGTTTCGCGGGTGGATGAGGACCGTCCTGGGGGGGCGCGACGACGCCACCCTGCGCGCCACGATCGAAGACCTGATCGAGGATCAGGACAGCGGCGAGGGATCGCTGGGGGCGGGCGAGCGCGCTTTGCTCGCCAACATCCTGAAGCTGCGCGACCGCACCGTCGACGACGTGATGGTGCCCCGCGCGGACATCGTGGCGGTCGATGTGGACACCCCGTTCCCCGCCCTGGTCCAGCGCATGGCGGAGGAAGCCCATTCCCGCCTGCCGGTGTTCCGTGAAACGCTCGACGACGTCGTGGGCATGGTCCACATCAAGGACGTTCTGGTGGCGATGGCCAGCCGGACGCCGGTCGAGCTGAAGGACATCGTGCGCGATCTCAGCATCGTCGCACCCAGCATGCCGGTGGTCGACCTGCTGGTGCAGATGCGCCAGAAGCGCCAGCACATGGCGCTGGTGGTCGACGAGTTCGGCGGCATCGACGGCCTCGTCACCATCGAGGATCTGGTCGAGGAGATCGTCGGCGAGATCGAGGACGAGCACGACGAAGAGGCGACCCCCCATTTCGTCGAACGTCCAGACGGCACGATCCTCGCCGACGCCCGTGTCTCCATCGAGGATTTCGAGGACCGCGTCGGCGCCTTCCTGACCGAGGAGGAGCGCGAGGAGGTCGACACGCTCGGTGGTCTCGTCGTCTCGCTGGCCGGACGCGTGCCCGGTCGCGGGGAAATGCTGACCCATCCCTCCGGCCTGGAGTTCGAGATCGTCGAGGCCGACCCCCGCCGCATCAGGCGGCTGCGCGTCCGCACCGCCCCCGCCGAGAACTCCGCCCTGGCCGAGGTCGGGTAAGCCCCTCGGGGTTTTTCACCACGAAGACACGAAGGACACAAAGACGGCACAAAGAGGCTCTACCGCATCCCCGGACCCACCGGTGAAGCGGGAGCCTCTCTGTGCCCCTCTTCGTGTCTTCGCGCCTTCGTGGTGACGTCGTTTCCAACCCGGCACAATCCTCTCTCCAGCCCATCCGCATCCGGAGTGTCACCCCTTGACCGCCACCGACATGACGACCCCCCCGGCCCGGCTGGGCCGCCTGTCCGCGGGTCTGGCCGGGCTGACCGGTTGGCGCCGGCTGCTGGCGGCGGCGGGATTCGGCGGGCTGGCGACGCTGGCCCTGCCGCCGGCCGGCGCGGTGCCGCTGCTGCTGATCGCCTTTCCCGGGCTGCTCTGGCTGCTCGACGGGGCCAGGACCAAGCGGCAGGCCTTCGCGGTGGGCTGGTTCTTCGGCTTTGGCCATCACCTGCTCGGCCTCTACTGGATCAGCGCGGCTCTGTTCACCGACATCGAGCGCTTCTGGTGGGCGCTGCCGCTGTCGGCGGCGGGGCTGCCCATCCTGCTGGCGATGTTCACCGGCTTTGCCTCGCTGCTGGTCTGGACGCTGAAGGGAAGGGGGCTGGGGCGGGTGTTCCTGTTCGCCGCCTCCTGGGCGCTGTTCGAATGGCTGCGCGGCCATGTCTTCACCGGCTTCCCATGGAACCTCGTCGGCTATGGCTGGACGGGCGTCCTGCCGGTTCTGCAGGGCGTCTCGCTGATCGGCATTTATGGCCTCAGCCTGCTGACCGTGCTGGTGGCGTCGCTGCCGGCGGGCTTGGCCGACACGGCGGTGCCGCGCCGCCGCGCCTGGGGGGCGCTGGCCGCCGGGCTGGCGCTGTTCGCGGCGCTGGGCGCCTGGGGCGGGCTGCGGCTGGCCGGGGCGTCGGACGCGGCGGTGCCCGGCGTGCGGCTGCGGCTCGTCCAGCCGGCCATCGACCAGCGGCTGAAATGGGCGGCGGGCGAGCGGGTGCGCAACGTCCAGCAGCAGATGGAACTCTCCGTAGCCCCGTCCAGCGAGCCGGTCACTCACGTGATCTGGGCGGAGACCGCGGTGCCGCTGTTCCTCGACCAGGACGCCCGCCTGCGTCAGGCGCTGGGGTCGGTCACCCCACCCGGCGGGCTGCTCATCACCGGGGTGCCGCGCATGGAGACCGGACCGGAGGGCGCGCCGCTCTATTACAACAGCCTGGCGGCGGTCGACGGCAGCGGCGCGGTGACGGGGCGCTTCGACAAGTTCCACCTCGTGCCCTTCGGCGAATACATGCCGCTGCGCCACTGGCTGCCGGTCGGGGCCATCGCCGGCAACGGGGCCGAGTTCTCCGCCGGGCCGGGGCCGGTGTCGCTCGATCTCAAGGGCCTGCCGCCGGTCAGCCCGCTGATCTGCTACGAGGTGATCTTTCCCGGCGCCGTTCTGCCGAGCGGTGAAGATGGCGCCGGACGGCCGCGCTGGATGCTGAACCTGACCAACGACGCCTGGTACGGCAACACCGCCGGCCCGCACCAGCACTTCGCCATCGCCCGGACCCGCGCGGTGGAGGAGGGGATGCCGCTGGTCCGCGTCGCCAACACCGGCATCTCCGGCGTGGTGGACGCCCACGGCCGCATCACAGCCATGCTGCCGCTTGGTCACAGGGGTGTGGTCGATGCGGCCTTGCCGGAAGCGCTGACCGCCCCCACTCTCTACGGACGTGTGGGCGATGGCGCGTTTGGGTTGCTTCTTTTGACCTGTTTCGCGGTGGGCCTGCGCGCACGACATCGCAGTTAGCGCATCCGAGACTCTTTTTTCAATCACGCGCATCGGGAGCGCTCGGGCGCGCTTGACTGCATACATGGATATGTCGTATCAAGGTTGCACAACTGTTTCAGGGAATTAGAGCAATGCAAGCAACGCCAGCGCGGGGCCGCCGGGCCACTGCCGGCCGTCCCAAGACGGGAAAGCCGAACCCGATCGACGTTCACGTCGGTTCCCGCGTCCGGTTGCGCCGGACCCTTCTGGGTATGAGCCAGGAAAAGCTGGGCGAGGCCATCGGCCTGACCTTCCAGCAGGTGCAGAAGTACGAGCGCGGCGCCAACCGCATCGGCGCGTCGCGCCTGTTCGACCTCAGCCGCGTCCTGGACGTGCCGGTGTCCTTCTTCTTCGACGACATGCCGGCGGAAGCCGCCGCGGCTCCGGTTGACGACGAAGAGGGCAACGCCGCCGGTTTCGAGGAGCGTTCGGGCGGCTACGAGCCGGATCCGATGGCCAAGCGCGAGACGCTGGAGCTGGTGCGCGCCTATTACCGCATCAACGACCCGTCGGTGCGCAAGCGCCTGTTCGAGCTGACCAAGGCCGTTGCCAATTCCGGCATGGTCGAAGCGGCCGAATAACACGGTTTAGAGACCTGAGCCGAACAACCGGAAGCAATCCGGACGGCAGGAAGATTGGGGAACGCGGCCCTCCGGCCCGTTCCCCGATGTCGTTTCAAGGCGAATTTCCGGCGGCCTCCTCTAACCCCGGGGAGATTGCTTGACCTGGAACGCAAACCTTGTCACATACGGAAAATGACTGGCTTTCCGTGGGTGCTGCGCCGGTCTCCCAATTTAGTTTTGTTGAATAGCCCCCGCCCATTGCCGAGGTTCGTCGTGGCCAAGCTCAACTACGTGTTCACCAGCGAGTCCGTGTCCGAAGGCCATCCGGACAAGGTGTGCGACCGCATCTCCGACGCCATCGTCGATCTGTACCTGTCGCACGATCCCTACGCCCGCGTGGCGGTGGAAACGCTGGCGACCACCAACCAGATCGTGCTGGCTGGTGAGGTGCGCGGGCCGGAGAGCATCACCCCCGACATGCTGGTCCAGGTCGCCCGTGCCGCGGTGAAGGACATCGGCTACGAGCAGGACGGCTTCCATTGGGAGAAGATGGACGTCAAGTGCTTCGTCCACTCGCAGTCCGCCGACATCGCGGTCGGCGTCGACGCCGCGGGTGAGAAGGACGAGGGCGCCGGCGACCAGGGCATCATGTTCGGCTACGCCTGCAACGAGACGCCGGCGCTGATGCCGGCGCCGATCTATTACAGCCACGCCATCCTGAAGTCGCTGGCCGAGGCCCGCCATTCCGGCTCCGCTCCGCAGCTCGGCCCCGACGCCAAGAGCCAGGTGACGCTGCAGTACGAGAACGGCAAGCCGGTGCGCGCCACCGCAGTGGTCGTCTCCACCCAGCACGCCGACGGCCTGACCCAGGAGGAGGTGCGCGAGATCGTCCGTCCGCATGTCCTGAACGTCCTGCCCGCCGGCTGGATGTGCGACGAGGCGAACTTCTACGTCAACCCGACCGGCCGCTTCGTCATCGGCGGTCCGGACGGCGACGCCGGTCTGACCGGCCGCAAGATCATCGTCGACACCTACGGCGGTGCCGCGCCGCACGGCGGCGGAGCCTTCTCCGGCAAGGACCCGACCAAGGTCGACCGTTCCGCCGCCTACGCCGCGCGTTACCTCGCCAAGAATGTGGTCGCCGCCGGCCTGGCCGAACGTTGCACGATCCAGCTCTCCTATGCCATCGGCGTGTCGAAGCCGCTGTCGGTCTATGTGGACACCCACGGCACCGGCACGGTCGACGAGGACCGGCTGTCGGAGGTTCTGCAGAAGCTGGTGGACCTGTCGCCGCGCGGCATCCGCACGCATCTCGGCCTGAACAAGCCGGTCTACGCCCGCACCGCCGCCTACGGCCATTTCGGCCGCGAGGCGGAGGCCGACGGCGGCTTCTCCTGGGAGAAGACCGATCTCGTCAACGACCTGCGCGCCGCCTTCTTCTAAGACAGGCTTCTTCTAAGACCGGACCCGTCCGTCCGGGATGCAGGGGCCATGCGGCCCCTGCATTCGTTTTGGGACCCTGCTGTCACGATGACCGACTCCTTCCTGGACTCGTCCAAAAGGCTCTACGGGCGGCGCAAGGGGCGTCCGCTCCGCAAGCGCAAGACCGAACTGCTCGACGGGCTTTTGCCATCGCTGGAAATCCCGGTGCCTCAGCCGGGCGACCGGATCGACCCCCACGCCCTGTTCGCCAACCCCATGCGCGACATCTGGCTGGAGGTCGGCTTCGGCAGCGGCCACCACATGGCGTGGCAGGCGGCGAACAACCGCGACGTCGGGGTGATCGGGGCCGAGCCCTTCATCAACGGCGTGGCCGGCCTGCTCAAGTTGGTGGACGACGAGGGCGTGCAGGACAATGTCCGCATCCTGCCGGACGACGCCCGTCCGCTGCTCGACGCCCTGCCGGACGCCTCCATTGGGCGCGCCTTCGTGCTGTTCGCCGATCCCTGGCCGAAGAAACGCCACTGGGAACGCCGCTTCATCGGTCCGGACAACCTGCCGCGCCTCGCGCGCGTGCTGAAGGACGGGGCGGAACTGCGTCTGGCCAGCGACGACATGGGGCTGGTGCGCTGGATGCTGGAGCACACGGTCCGGCATCCCGATTTCGAATGGACCGCCCGCGGCCCGTCCGACTGGCGCCAGCGCATCGCGGACTGGCCGCCCACCCGCTATGAGGAAAAGGCCATCGAGGCCGGGCGCAAGCCGGTCTTCATGCGCTTCATCCGCAAGGCGCGGGGGTAGACACCACCGGCTCCCCGTAATGCTCCACCAGCGGGAACGGATCGTAGAAGCGGTGGAGCAGGGCCTTCCAGCGGGCGTAGCGCTCGGACCCGCGGAAGCCTTCGGTGTGGTTCTCCAGCCGGTCCCAGCGGACGAGAAGAAGGTAGCGGTCCGGCGCCTCGAGGCAGGGCCGCACCTCCAGCCCGAGGAAACCCGGAGTCGCGGCGATCAGGGGCTGCGCCTCGGCCATCGCGCGTTCGAAAGCCGGGCCCTGGCCGGGTTTGACCGCTAGGAGGGCCGTTTCGAGGATCACGGTGAGCTGCCTTTCCAAGGTGTTTTCGGCAAGGTGCGACGGCCGCCGAAGGCTTGACTTTACCCCGGCCGGACCCGCCCACCAAGCGCCTGGCATAGAACCTTGCGGAAAAGCGCTTGCGGCTTGCTCCGGAATGTCTATATTCACCGCATGAACCCATACGGATCGGCGGCTCGGGAAACCGGGCCGGCGGGACGCTTTGCGGGTGGGCCTTGGCCCACTTATTTTTTTATCAGCGTATGGAATCCCCGTGTTGGTCCCAGGGCGCTGTGCCAGGGGAGACCGCGGGGGCGGGTCAGGTGGAATGGAAGCAACCGGTCGTATCGAGCAGATCATCACGCCGTCGGTCGAGGCCATGGGCTACGAACTCGTGCGTGTGCAGTTGACCGGTGGGCAGCGCATGGTTCTGCAGGTCATGGCGGAACGCGCCGACGGCGCGCCCATGACGGTCGAAGACTGCGCCGACATCAGCCGCGCGATCTCCGCGGTGCTCGACGTTGAAGATCCGATCAAGAGCGCCTACACGCTGGAGGTCAGTTCGCCCGGCATCGACCGGCCGCTGACCCGTCTGAAGGATTTCGAGCGTTTCGCCGGTTTCGAGGCCAAGCTGGAGACCCGGCTCGCCGTCGATGGCCGCAAGCGCTTCAAGGGCATGCTGAAGGGCGTCGAAGACGGCCTCGTGTGCATCGAATCGGAACAGGGAGCCGCCCGGTTGGAGTTCGACAACATCCTGCGCGCCAAGCTGGTCTTGACGGATGAACTGATCCGCGCCAGCCAGGGCCAGGGTTGACGGCCGCTCCGGGCTTCACTCGAAGAACAAACGCCAGTCCAGGAAGTGTGACGGATGGAACTGCTGCAAGTCGCTGACGCGGTTGCCCGCGAAAAGAACATCGACCGGGACGAGGTCCTGGAGGCGATGGAGCAGGCGATTCAGAAGGCCGGGCGCTCCAAGTACGGCCACGAGCACGACATCCGCGCCCGCATCGACCGCAAGACGGGCGACATCCACCTGACCCGCCACCTGGAGGTGGTCGAGGCGGTGGAGAACGAGGCGACCCAGGTCACCCTCGCCTACGCCCAGCGCCGCAAGCCCGGCGCCCAGGTCGGCGACTTCCTGGTCGATCCGCTGCCGCCCATCGACTTCGGCCGCATCGCCGCCCAAACGGCCAAGCAGGTCATCGTCCAGAAGGTGCGCGACGCGGAGCGCAAGCGCCAGTTCAACGAATACAAGGACCGCACCGGCGAGATCGTCAACGGTCTGGTCAAGCGCGTCGAGTACGGCAACGTCACCGTCGACCTGGGCCGCGCCGAAGCGATCCTGCGCCGCGACGAGCTGCTGCCGCGCGAGCACTTCAAGAACGGCGACCGCGTGCGCGCCTACATCTTCGACGTGCGCGAGGAAGCGCGCGGCCCGCAGATCTTCCTGTCGCGCACCCATCCGATGTTCATGGCGAAGCTGTTCGCACAGGAAGTGCCGGAGATCTACGACGGCATCATCGAGATCAAGGCGGTCGCCCGCGATCCGGGCTCGCGCGCCAAGATCGCGGTGATCAGCAACGACAGCTCCATCGACCCGGTCGGCGCCTGCGTCGGCATGCGCGGCAGCCGCGTCCAGGCGGTCGTCGGCGAGCTGCAGGGCGAGAAGATCGACATCATCCAGTGGAACCAGGAGCCGGCGACGTTCATCGTCAACGCCCTGGCCCCGGCCGAGGTCGCCAAGGTCGTGATGGACGAGGACAACAGCCGCATCGAGGTGGTGGTGCCCGACGACCAGCTGTCGCTGGCCATCGGCCGCCGCGGCCAGAACGTGCGCCTCGCCACCCAGCTCACCGGCTGGGACATCGACATCCTGACCGAGCAGGAGGAGTCGGAGCGCCGGTCGGACGAGTTCCGCACCCGCTCGCAGCTCTTCATGGACGCGCTGGACGTGGACGATGTGATCGCCCATCTCCTGGTCGCCGAAGGCTTCACCTCGGTGGAGGAGATCGCCTATGTCGAGACCGAGGAGCTGGCCGAGATCGAGGGCTTCGACGAGGACGTGGCGGAAGAGCTGAAGCAGCGCGCCCTCAACTTCCTCGACGAGCAGGACGTCCGCATGACCGAGAAGCGCCAGGTGCTCGGCGTCGAGGACGCGGTGGCGGAAGTCACCGGCTTCAGCCCCACCCTGCTGGTGAAGCTGGGTGAGAACGGCGTGAAGACGATGGACGACCTCGCCGACCTCGCCGCGGACGAGCTGCGCGACATCCTCGGCAAGGAGGCCCCGACGGAAGACGAGGCCAACGAGATCATCATGGCCGCCCGTGCCCATTGGTTCGATGGCGAGGAAGGCGCGCCCACCGCGGCGCAACCCTCGCCCGACGACCAGGCGGCGCAGAGCTGAGCCGGGATTTAGGACGCACAAACGGTACGGATGGTTGGACTGAGCGACAGGAACGAACAGACTCCGGCGGACGGTGAACCGGACGGCCTCGCGGCCGAAGGGGAGGCTCTGCTGCCGGCGGACCTGGAAAAGGGTCCGCTGCGCCGCTGCATCGCCACCGGCACCGTGCAGCCGAAGGACGGCATGATCCGTTTCGTGGTATCACCCGATGGCGAGATCGTGCCTGATCTGGAGGAACGGCTTCCGGGCCGCGGCCTCTGGCTGTCGGGGGACAAGGCGGCCTTTGCGAAGGCCATCGGCAAGAACATGTTCGCCAAGGCGGCGCGGCGCGCGGTGCGCGTCCCGCCCGATCTGGCGGAGCGGCTGGAGAAGCTGCTGGAGCGGCGGTGCCTGGATGCCTTCGGGCTGGCGCGCCGGGCCGGGCAGGCTCTGGCCGGATACGAAAAGGTGCGCGAGGCGCTGAAGACCAATCAGGTCGGACGCTCCGGACCGCCCTATCTGCTGGTCGAGGCCAGCGACGGTTCGCCCGACCAGCGGGGCAAGATCACAGCGCTGGCGCCGGATATGCCGGTTGTTGACCTGTTCGACGCCGCGGCGATGGCCGCGGCCCTGGGACGGGAAAATGCCGTGCACGCGGTGGTGGCGCGCGGGAAGCTGGCCAAGGGATTGGCTCGCGACTCCGCGCGTCTCAAGGGTATCAAGGGCTTTGTCGCCGGCTCTCCGCCGGCCGGCCACGTAAGCAACGTCTGACCATTCGGGAACCGATGACCGACAGCAACGACCAGGACCAAAAGAAAGTCTTGCACCTCTCCGGCTCCGGCAAAGGGAAGCTGGAACTGAAGAAGCCGGTCGAGACCCAGGTCCGGCAGAGCTTCTCCCATGGCCGGTCGAAGCCCGTGACCGTGGAGGTCAAGCGTAAGCGGGCCGTGGAGAAGGGCGCCCTGCCGGGCGTGGCCGACGGCGGCGCCGCCGCGCGTCAAGCCGCCCAGGGCATCCCCGTCCGGGGCGTGCCGGGCCAGCGCCAGCGCGGCGGTGGTGGCGGCGCCGTCCGTCAACTGACCAACCAGGAACGCGAGGCGCGCATCCGCGCTCTGCAGGGGGCGGCCGAAGACAACCGCCGCCGCGCCGAGGAGGAGGCCGAGGCCGCCGTCCTGGCCGCGGAGGAGGCCGTCCGCGCCGCCGAGGAAGCGGCGTCCCAGCCGGTCCAGGTGGCCGAGGCGGAGCCGGAGATTCTCGACGCCGAGACGCTGCGCCAGCGCGAGTTGGCCGAGCTGCGCGGCATCGAGGAGGCGGAGCGCGCCAAGGCCCAGGAGGCCGAGCGCCGCCGCCAGGAAGAGGAAGCCAAGCGCAAGGGGGCCGAGGAGGCCAAGCGCAAGGACACCGAACAGCCCCGTCCGCAAGGTGCGGGCGCCCGTCCCGCCGCCGGTGGCGCCGGTGCGCGCACCGCGGCCACTACCACGGAGGCTCCGGCCGCCCGTGGCCCGGGGGCTCCGGCCGCTCCGCGCTTCGGCGAGGAAGAGGACGATCGCCGCGGCAAGCCCGGGAACAAGAAGGCTCCGGCTCCGGCTCCGGTCCGCAAGGCCGCTCCGGGCGCCGATCGCCGCAAGGGCTCCAAGATGACCGTCTCGCAGGCGCTCAGCGACGAGGGTGGTGAGCGCACGCGCTCGCTGGCCGCCGTCCGCCGTGCCCGTGAGCGCGAGCGGCTCCGTCAGATGAGCCGTCAGGAGACGCAGAAAGTGACCCGCGACGTCGTGCTGCCCGAGGTCATCACCGTCCAGGAGCTGGCGAACCGCATGGCGGAACGCGGCGCCGACGTGATCAAGCAGCTCATGCGCATGGGCGTGATGGCCACCATCAACCAGACGATCGACGCCGACACGGCGGAGCTGATCATCGCCGAGTTCGGCCACCGTGTGCGCCGTGTGTCGGAGGCGGACGTCGAAGTCGGCCTGCGCCTCAACGACGATGCGGAAACGGCGCTGGTGCCGCGTCCCCCGGTCGTCACGATCATGGGTCACGTCGACCACGGCAAGACATCGCTGCTCGACGCCCTGCGCCAGACCGACGTGGTCAGCCGCGAGGCCGGCGGCATCACCCAGCACATCGGCGCCTATCAGGTGCAGCTGGAGTCGGGTGCGAAGATCACCTTCATCGACACGCCGGGCCACGCCGCCTTCACCGAGATGCGTGCCCGCGGCGCCAACGTCACGGACGTGGTGGTGCTGGTCGTGGCGGCGAACGACGGCGTCATGCCGCAGACGATCGAGGCGATCCATCACGCCAAGGCCGCGAAGGTTCCGATCATCGTCGCCATCAACAAGATCGACCTGCCCGACGCCAAGCCGGAGCGTGTCCGCCAGGAACTGCTCCAGCACGAGCTGGTCGTGGAAGAACTGGGCGGCGACATCCAGACCGTGGAAGTGTCGGCCAAGGCCAAGCGCAACCTGGACAAGCTGGAGGAGGCCATCCTCCTGCAGGCGGAAATCCTCGAGCTGAAGGCCAACCCGGAGCGCACCGCCGAGGGCGTCGTGGTCGAGGCCAAGCTGGAGCGCGGCCGCGGTTCGGTCGCCACCGTGCTGGTCCAGCGCGGCACGCTGAAGGTCGGCGACGTCTTCGTCACCGGGTCGGAGTGGGGCCGCGTCCGCGCCCTGGTCAACGACCGCGGCCAGAGCGTCGAACAGGCCGCCCCGGCCAGCCCGGTCGAGGTGCTCGGCCTCAACGGCACGCCGCTCGCCGGCGACGACTTCACCGTCGTCGAGTCGGAAGCCCGCGCCCGTGAGATCGCCGAGTTCCGCCAGCGCAAGAAGCGCGAAGCCGCCAACGCGGCGTCGGCCCGCGGCTCGCTGCAGGACATGTTCAGCCGCATCCAGGCCGGCGAGGCCAAGGAACTGCCGGTCGTCATCAAGGGCGACGTGCAGGGCTCCATCGAAGCGATCTCCAACGCCCTGGAGAAGCTCACGGCGGAGAACACCGAGGTCAAGGTCCGCGTGCTGCACGCGTCGGTGGGTGCGATCAACGAGTCCGACATCACGCTGGCGAACGCCTCCAACGCGATGGTCATCGGCTTCAACGTCCGCGCCAACCCGCAGGCCCGCGACATGGCCAAGCGCGACAGCGTCGAGATCCGCTACTACTCGATCATCTACAACGTGATCGACGACGTGAAGGCGGCCCTCACCGGCATGCTGTCGCCGACCCTGCGCGAGCGTTTCATCGGCTACGCCGAGATCCGCGAGGTGTTCAACATCACCAAGGTCGGCAAGGTCGCCGGTTGCATGGTCACGCAGGGCACCGTCAAGCGCGGCGCCGGCTGCCGCCTGCTGCGCGACAACGTCGTCATTCACGAGGGCACGCTCAAGACGCTCAAGCGCTTCAAGGACGAGGTCAAGGAAGTGCGCGAGGGTTACGAGTGCGGTATGGCCTTCGAGAATTACGACAACATCCTGGCCGGCGACATCATTGAAGCCTTCGAGATCGAGGAGGTGGCGCGCGAGCTGTAAGCCAGCCGCCGCACCCCGGCTCACAGGCCGGTCGCAGATGACGTTACAGTTGACAAGGGCGCCCATGCGCCCTTGTCGCGTTTTCGCGGAGGGGCGGACCCCTCCCGCACCGCATTCGGGATCGACAGCATGAGAAAGAAACACGATCTGGCCGGAAAGCCGCCATCCCAGCGCCAGCTCCGCATCGGCGAGGAAATCCGCCACGCCCTGGCGGATCTGTTCCGGCGCGGCGACTTCCACGACCCCGAACTGGCGGAACTGAACGTCACGGTGACCGAGGTGCGGATCAGCCCGGACCTGCGCAACGCCACCGCCTTCGTCACGCCGCTGGGCGGCGGCCCGATGGACGAGACGCTGTCGGCCCTGCGCCGCGCCGCTCCCTTCCTGCGTGGCCAGGTCGCCCGCGCCATCAACCTGCGCCACGCCCCGACGCTGAGCTTCGAGGCCGACACCTCCTTCGACTATGCCGGTCGCATCGACGACATCCTGCACAGCCCGGCGGTCGCCCGCGACGTCGGCTACCGCTCGCTCGCCGACCGCGTGAACGGCGACGACGACCATGACGACGAGGACGACGGCTGGGACGAGGAGGACGAGAAGGAGACGGACGACCTCGACGACGATGAAGACATCGACGACGAGGATGAGGACGAAGACGACGGGGATGAGGGCAACGGCGGCGAGGGCGAGGGGCGCCGTGGCTCGTAAGCGCAGGGGCGAGCCGATCCACGGCTGGATCGTGCTGGACAAGCCGGCGGGGATGACCTCGACACAGGCGCTGTCCAAGGTGCGCCGCCATCTGAACGCGGAGAAGGCCGGGCACGGCGGCACGCTGGACCCCATCGCCACGGGCATCCTGCCCATCGCGCTGGGCGAGGCGACCAAGACCGTGTCCTACGCCATGGACGGCGAGAAGACCTACCGCTTCACCGTTGCCTGGGGGACTCGCACCACCACCGACGACCGCGAGGGAACGGCGGTGGAGACCTCCGCGGCGCGTCCCGACGCCGAGGCGATCCGCGCCGCTCTGCCCGCTTTCCTGGGCTTCGTCGAGCAGATTCCGCCGCAATACTGCGCGCTCAAGATCAACGGCGAGCGCGCCTACGACATCGCCCGAGAGGGCGAGGTGGTGGACATCGCCCCGCGCACCGTGCGCATCGACCGGTTGGAACTGATCGAGACGCCGGACGCCGACCACGCGGTTCTGGAGGTGGATTGCGGGAAGGGCACCTATGTCCGCTCCATCGCCCGCGACCTCGCCGAACGGTTGGGGACGGTGGGGCACATCCGCGATCTGCGACGCCTGCGCGTCGGGTCCTTCACGCTGGACGAGGCGAT
This sequence comes from Azospirillum sp. UFLA03-27, assembly GCF_059803775.1. Classification (NCBI taxonomy): domain Bacteria; kingdom Pseudomonadati; phylum Pseudomonadota; class Alphaproteobacteria; order Rhodospirillales; family Azospirillaceae; genus Azospirillum; species Azospirillum sp. UFLA03-27. Next base: position 24,255 of record NZ_JAUQTX010000012.1, read on the forward strand.
TTCCCTGGACGATCTGACCGCGATGGAGCAAGGTGCCGCGGTCGAAAGACTTCTGTTGCCGATCGAGACCGCGCTGGACGACATCCCGGCGCTGGCCCTGACGGACGCGGAAGCGCACCGACTGAAGCACGGCCAGACGGTGGCACTCCTCACCCGGCAGGACCGCGAACGCCTCACGGCACTGCGCGGCGATGTTGGTGGGGATGGCACCGTTATTGCGCTTTTCGGCGGCAAGCCGGTGGCGCTGGCGCGCGTGGAGGGGGCGGAGGTCCGTCCGGTGCGCGTTCTCAACCTATGAACGATGGAGACCCCGATGTCGATCACGCCCGATCGCAAGCAGGAACTCATTAAGGACTATTCGCGCGGCACCAACGACACCGGTTCGCCCGAGGTCCAGGTCGCGATCCTGTCCGAGCGCATCCGGAACCTGACCGAGCACCTGCAGGGCCACAAGAAGGACTTCCACTCCCGCCGTGGTCTGCTGGTGATGGTCGGCCAGCGCCGCCGTCTTCTCGACTATCTCAAGAAGAAGGACAACAGCCGCTACGCCACGCTCATCGAGCGTCTGGGCCTGCGTCGCTGATTTCCAAAAGGCGTCCGTGCCGGTGACCGAACATCCGTCCCGATCAGCGCTCGACCCGCCGCACCGCGTTCCGGTGCACCGGGGAGCGTCGCGCCGGTCGGGACGTTCGGTTGTTCGCGAAGCTATGTTCTAGTCAGACGGCCGGCCCGGACCTTCCGGGACCGGCCGTTTGATTTTTTTAGCCCTTTTCGGGTTTTGCCCTTTGTTGGGTTTTCACATGCGGGGTCCGACGACCGATGACCCCGGCTTAGGCCAGCAATCCGGCGGGCCTAGGTGTCGGATGGAAGGAAGAATCCATGTTCAAAGTTTTCCGCAAAGAAATCGAATGGGGTGGACGCAAGCTGACGTTCGAGACGGGCAAGATCGCCCGTCAGGCCGACGGCGCGGTGCTGGTCACCTATGGTGAGACCACGGTCCTCTGCACGGTCGTCGGCGCCAAGTCGCCGAAGCCGGGCGTCGATTTCTTTCCGCTGACGGTCAATTACCAGGAAAAGTCCTTCGCAGCCGGCAAGATTCCCGGCGGCTTCTTCAAGCGTGAAGGCCGCCCGACGGAGAAGGAGACGCTGGTCAGCCGCCTGATCGACCGTCCCATCCGTCCGCTGTTCGCCGATGGCTTCCGCAACGAGACGCAGGTCATCTGCACCGTGCTGAGCCACGATCTGGAGAACGATCCGGACATCGTCGCGATGGTCGGCACCTCGGCCGCGCTGACGATCTCCGGCATCCCGTTCCTCGGTCCGATCGGCGCCGCCCGCGTCGGCTACGTCGACGGCCAGTATGTGCTGAACCCGACCATGGACGCCGTCGGCGGTTCTGCGCTCGACCTCGTGGTCGCTGGCACCCAGGACGGCGTGCTGATGGTCGAATCGGAAGCCAAGGAGCTGTCCGAGGAGATCATGCTGGGCGCCGTGATGTTCGGTCACAGCGGTTTCCAGCCGGTCATCGACGCCATCATCGATCTGGCCGAAGAGTGCGCCAAGGAGCCGTGGGACCTGCCGGAGCCGGCCTACGACCGCGCCGCGCTGAAGGCGAAGCTGCGCGCGACCGTCGGCGCCGACGTGGAGGCCGCCTACACCGAGACGGTGAAGCAGGTCCGCTACGAGAAGATCGGCGCCGCCAAGGCGAAGGCGCTGGAGGCTCTGGCCGAGGCCCATGAGACCCAGGCCATCGTGACCGAGTTCAAGGAGCTGGAGGCCGACATCCTGCGCGGCGCCGTCCTGAAGACCGGCCGCCGCATCGACGGCCGCGACACCAAGACGGTCCGCCCGATCGTGTCGGAGGTCGGCGTGCTGCCGCGCGCCCACGGTTCGGCGCTGTTCACCCGCGGCGAGACGCAGGCGCTGGTCGTCACCACGCTGGGCACCAGCCAGGACGAGCAGATCATCGACGCGCTGCAGGGCGAGTACCGGGAGCACTTCATGCTCCACTACAACTTCCCTCCGTACTCGGTGGGCGAGGCCGGCCGCATGGGCTCGCCGGGCCGCCGCGAGATCGGCCACGGCAAGCTGGCGTGGCGCGCCATCCACCCGCTGCTGCCGAAGAAGGAAGACTTCCCCTACACGCTCCGCGTGGTGTCGGAAGTGACCGAGTCCAACGGCTCGTCGTCGATGGCGACGGTTTGCGGCACCTCGCTGTCGCTGATGGACGCCGGCGCTCCGCTGGCGCGTCCGGTGGCCGGCATCGCCATGGGCCTGATCAAGGAAGACGACGGCTTCGCGGTCCTGTCGGACATCCTGGGTGACGAGGATCACCTGGGCGACATGGACTTCAAGGTGGCCGGCACCGACGCTGGCATCACCGCGCTCCAGATGGACATCAAGATCACCTCGATCACCGAGGAGATCATGAAGATCGCTCTGGGCCAGGCCAAGGACGGCCGCCTGCACATCCTGGGCGAGATGTCCAAGGCCCTGACCGGCGCCCGCGACGCGGTGAACGAGAACGCCCCGCGCATCACCGTGATCAACATCCCGAAGGAGAAGATCCGCGACGTGATCGGCTCCGGCGGCAAGGTGATCCGCGAGATCGTGGAGCAGACCGGCGCCAAGATCGACATCGAGGACGACGGCACGGTCAAGGTCGCCGCGGTGGACACCAAGGCCGCCCAGGCCGCCATCGACTGGATCAAGGGCATCGTCGCCGAGCCGGAAATGAACGTGGTCTACACCGGCAAGGTCGTGAAGGTCGTCGATTTCGGCGCCTTCGTGAACTTCCTGGGCTCCCGCGACGGCCTTGTCCACATCTCCGAGCTGGCGCAGCAGCGCGTCGGCAAGGTGTCGGACGTGGTGTCGCAGGGTGACTCGGTGAAGGTGAAGGTCATCGGCTTCGACGACCGCGGCAAGGTCAAGCTGTCGATGAAGCAGGTCGATCAGGCCACCGGCGAAGACCTGACCAAGAAGGACGGTCCCGCCGCCTGATCCGTCTTCCCGCGCGCAAGCGGGAACGACGCTTCTCATCTCCCTCCCCTGCGCGAGCGGGGGAGGGTCGGGGAGGGGGCGGGACGCTTCCGCCTCCAATCCTCTTTCGCTCCTTCATCGCGTCCGGCCTTCGGCTGCTCCCGTCCCCTGTGTTACAAGGTGGAACCACCACCATTGCGGGACGCGTGCCTGTCCATGCCCGACCAGCCCTCCGAAACCGCAGTCTTTCCGCCGGATGGACCGTCCTTCCGGATCGACTGGGGCCTGCAAGGTCTTCTCCGCCTCGTCGATTCCTATGAGTTCCGCACGGTGCTGGACGTCGGATCGGGCGGTGGCGACCACGCGCGCCTGCTGCGCCACATCGGGAAGGAGGTGGTGACGGTCGATCTGCACCGCAGCGCCGACATTCGCACCGACTTCATGGATGCGGCCATCGACCGGACCTTCGATGTGGTCTGGTGCTCCCATGTGCTGGAACACCAGCGCAATCCCGGTGCTTTTCTCGAAAAGCTGCGCCGCTGCCTTGTTCCGGACGGCGTGCTGGCGATCAGCGTCCCGACCCACCCGGCCGACCGCATGGTTGCCGGCCATGTGACGAGCTGGAACGCCTGGCTTCTCTGCTACAATCTGGTGCTTGCCGGTTTCGACTGCGCACAGGCGCGCTACGTCAACACGGTGGATCTCAGCCTGATCGTCCGCAACCGCCCGGCCCTGGCCGGCGACATCGGCACGGGGGCGGGCAGCGGGGCCGACCTCGATCCGGCGGACGGAGCCGATCCCTTCACCGCCGTCGCCCCTTTTTTTCCCTTCCCGGTCGGCCAAGGCGCCACGGCGCCGCTGGGAGAGATGAATTGGGGTGGTTTCGATTACCTGCTTCCCGCCGGCTTCCCGTCCTTCCGCCTGCACAGCCGCTTCCTGCCGCCGGAAGGGCTGTTCATCGGCGGGGGGACGGGGTGATGGCCGGTGCCCCGATTGTTCCACGATCGGTACTTCCCGTTCCACGGACCCGGTGACCCGCGATGCCCGCTTCCATTCCTGCCGACGCCACCCGTTGCCTGCATTACGGCGACGGCATGTTCCTGACGAGCGCCTTGATGACGCTCGAACAGCGGTTCCTTCTGAACTGGAACGCCTTGCAGAACCGGCTGCTCCATACGCCCGGCGTGCTGGAGGGGCCGGCGGTGACCCACGGCGGCGGCGACCGCGTGACGGTCGGGAGCGGTGCGGGCTTCGACGCCATGGGGCGCTTCCTGGTGCTGCCCGGCGAGGGCGCGTCCCTGACCGTGCCCGGCGGTTCGTCCGCTTCCTACTACGTCCACCTGCTCTTCCCCGACCCGGCGCCGGTCGGCGAGGATGGAACCACCATGAATCTGGCGGCCTCCCCGCGGGTCGGCGACACGGAGGAGGCGCCGGACAACGGTGTGCTTCTGGCCGAGATCCAGCGCGATGCGGCGGGGGCGGTCGCCGGCGTGATCGACCGGCGCCAGCCGGTGCGCTCCCGCCTGCCCGCGCAACTGACCGACGCTGGATGATTTGAGGAGGGCTACAGCCGCTCCGCCCCGAACGTGTCGCAGGCGTTCAATTCCCCCCGCTCCAGCCCTTTGCGGAACCATTGCACCCGTTGGGCGGAACTGCCGTGGGTGAAGCTGTCCGGCGTCACGGTGCCGCGCGACTGCTTCTGCAAGCGGTCGTCGCCGATGGCGCTGGCGGCGGTCAGGGCTTCCTCGACGTCGCCGGGCTCGATGATCTGGCGCTCGCGGTTGGCGTGGTTGGCCCACAGCCCGGCGAAGCAATCGGCCTGAAGTTCCAGCCGCACCGACAGCCCGTTGGCGTCGGCCTGGGAGCCGGCCTGCCGCTGGGCCTGCTGCACCCGGTCGGAGATGCCCAGCAGGTTCTGCACATGGTGGCCGACCTCGTGGGCGATCACATAGGCCTGGGCGAAGTCTCCCGGCGCGCGGAAACGGTCGCGCAGGTCGCGGTAGAAGCTGAGGTCGATGTACACCTTGCGGTCCTGCGGGCAGTAGAAGGGACCCATCGCCGCCTGGGCGAAGCCGCAGCCGGAATCCACCGTGCCGGAGAACAGCACCAGCGCCGGGTCCTGGTAGGTCCGGCCGATCTGCTGGAACTGGGCGGCCCAGGTGTCCTCCGTGTCGGCGAGGACGACGGAGACGAAGCGCTTCAATTCGTCGTCGGTTCCGTTGCTGGGAACGTCGGATTGCTCGTAACGGGCCTGCTCCTGCGGGACGGTGCCTTGCAACAGGTCCAGCGGGTTGATGCCGAGCAGGAGCGACACCACCACGATCACCGCCAGCCCGCCGATGCCGATGCCGCCACGCCCGATGGGGATGCCGATCCCACCCCTGCGGAAGCCGCCGCTTCCGGGCGTGCCGCGCCGGTCCTCGACATTCTCGCTCTCGCGACCGTCCTGCCACCGCATCGCCCGATCCTCCCCCGACGCATTGCGAGAGGGAAACCAGCGAAAGGGCGTGGCTGTTCCGGCGCTCCGCCGGATGCGTCAACCACGCGCTTGACCGAAAGCGGGGCCGTGCCAATTCCTAAGGCATGAACCACCGCTCCTTCGTCCCGACGGAACCCGCAACCGACACCGGCCCGCTGCCATTCCACGTGCACTGGTGGCAGGCTCTGGTCTTCTGGCTGCTCACCAACACCTATGGCGTGTTCGAGCGGGGTGGGGAGCCGTTTCCCGGCTATCAGCCCTCGCCGCTGCAGCCGCCGGGCTGGGCCTTTCCCGTCGTCTGGTTCAGCATCAGCCTGATCCAGCTCTGGGGCTGCGTGCGGTTGCTGAACGCGCCCTGGACGATCCGCTGGCGCCCGGCATTGATCGGCATGCAGGGGGCGCTGTGGCTGCTCTACGCCAGCTTCGGCTTCGCCTATTTCACGATGGGCAGCCCGATCCTGGCGGCGGCCTGGACCATGGCCTACTTCATCATCGCCGCGACCTGCGTGCTGCTGGCCTGGCCGGACGACCGCGCCATCGCGGCGAGCTGGCTGCCGCTGGTGCTGTGGACCGGCTTCGCCTCCATCGTCGCCATTCATGGCGTCGTCCTGAACCCGGACCCGCTGTTCGGTCTGGGGCCGGGGTTGGGAACGCGCTGATCAGCCGCGGTAGCGGTGCGTCGCCCCGGTGAAATCCTCGGCGAGATAGCCGTCCTCACCGTCCGGCCGCACCCAGCCCGGTGCGGCGGGGGCCTTGCCGTGCCCGCCGGGGATGTCCAGCACATAGGTCGGCTGGCAGAGGCCGGAGACGCGCCCGCGCAGTCCCTTCACCAGCGCCTGCCCCTCGGCCAGGGTCGGGCGGAAATGGCTGGTGCCGGCGGCGAGGTCGGGATGGTGCAGATAATAGGGTTTGATCCGGTTGCGCACCAATCCCCGGAACAGCGCCTCCAGCGCCGCCGCGTCGTCGTTGATGCCCTTGAGCAGCACGCTCTGGCCCAGCAGGGGAATGCCGGCGTCGGCCAGACGGGCGATAGCGCCGCGCGCCTCCTCCGTCAACTCGCTGGCGTGGTTGACGTGGACGGCCATCCAGGTCGCCACGTCCGGCGCCTTCAGCGCTTCCACAAGCTCCGCCGTGACGCGCGCCGGGTCGGCGACGGGGATGCGGGTGTGCAGCCGGACCACCCCGACATGGGGAATGTCCGACAGGCTGCGGACGATGTGGGAGAGGCGCCGCGGCGACAGCAGCAGCGGATCGCCGCCGGTCACCACCACCTCCCACACCTCGGGATGCGCACGCACGTACGCCAGGGCGGCGTCCAGCTCGTCGGGCGAGAGGGCCTCACCGCCGGGGCCGACCATTTCCCGCCGGAAGCAGAAGCGGCAATAGACCGCGCAGGCGTGCAGAGGCTTCAGCAGGACCCGGTCGGGGTAGCGGTGGACAATACCCTTCACCGGGCTGCGCGCGACGTCGCCGATGGGGTCCTCGCGCTCCTCCGGCGCGGTGTACGCCTCCTCCGGAGAGGGGACGTACTGCGCGTACAGGGGATCGCCGGGCGCGGCGTCCGCCAGCGTTTCCAGCAGGTACGGGGTCAGGGCGATGGCGTAGCGGTCGGCCACGGCGGCCACGGCCTCGCCCGCCGCGGGCGTCATCAGCCCGGCGGCCACCAGATCGGTCACGCTGTGGGCTGCCTTCATCGCTCGTTCCCGATCCGCCGCTTTGCGCCTAGTATGAGAGGCCCGCTCTTACTCCTGCAGGACCCATGCTGTCGACTCTTCCCCGCCTGATCGGCCACCGCGGCGCCAAGGAAAGCGCGCCGGAAAACACGCTCGCCAGCCTGCGCGAGGCCGCCCGCCAGGGCGCCGCCTGGGTCGAGGTGGACGTGATGCTCACCCGCGACCGCGTGCCGGTGCTGATCCACGACGACACGCTGGAGCGCACCACCAACGGCGCCGGGCCGGTGCCGGACCTGACCCTGGCAGAGCTGAAGGCGCTGGACGCCGGTTCCTGGTTCGACGCCCGTTTCGCCGGCGAAACGGTGCCGACCCTGGAGGAGGCGCTGGGCGTGATCCGCAAGTTGGGCCTGGGCCTGAATCTGGAGATCAAACCCTATCCCGGCCAGGAGGTGCCGACAGCGGAAGCCGCGCTGGAGCTGTTGAAGCGGCTGTGGCCCGGTGGCCTGCCCCTGTTGGTGTCCAGCTTCGAGGTGCCCTGCCTGGAGGTGGCGCGCGACCGGGCGCCGGAGATTCCGCGCGGTTACCTGCTGTGGGACCCTCCCGCCGACTGGGCGGCCATCGCCGACCGCATCGGCGCGGCCACGCTGAACGTCCATCAGGATCGCCAGACGGCGGAGAGCGTCGCCGCCTACTGCGCCACCGGGCGTCCGGTTCTGGCCTACACGGTCAACGACGCGGCGCGGGCGCGGGCGCTGTTCGACTGGGGTGTGGCCGGACTCTTCACCGACGCGCCGGGCCGGCTGGCGGCGGAGCTGGCCGCCGGGACGTCCCCGTGAAGCGGTTCTCCCAGGGACCACCGGTTGACGCTTGGGGACATGTCGCTGTGACAGATTTTTTTCTAACACCGCGAATCCGCTCGTCCGCACGGAAATTTCCTCATATATAGATCGCTCATGGCGGCATGGGCCGTCGGGGGCACGACTCCCGGCGGCGTTTTTCGTCGTCTTTCGGGTCGCGCTGTCCGGGTGCCCGCACGCGGGCGCTCTCATGGTCTTGGAGGTTTCGTTGAAGGCGCTTAAGCCGTTGCTGATGTCTGGCCGGGAGGTTCTGCCGCTCGTCGAGGGTGGCAAGGGAATTGCCGTCTCCAACGGGGAAAGCTCGGGCGCCTGGGCGGCGGCCGGGGGTATCGGAACATTCTCGGGCGTGAACGCCGACAGCTACGACGAGAACGGGAATCTCCTGCCGCAGGTCTATCACGGCAAAACCCGTCGCGAGCGTCACGACGAGCTGATCAAGTTCGGCATCCAGGGCGGCATCGCGCAGGCGCGCATCGCGCACGAGGCGTCGAACGGCCAAGGCCGCATCCACATGAACGTCCTGTGGGAAATGGGCGGCGCCGAGCACATCCTGCACGGCGTGCTGGAAGGCTCCCAGGGCCTGATCCACGGCGTCACCTGCGGCGCCGGCATGCCCTACCGCGTGGCGGAGATCGCCGTGCACTACGGCGTGCACTACTACCCCATCGTCTCCTCGGCCCGCGCCTTCCGCGCCCTGTGGCTGCGTGCCTACCACAAGTTCCGTGAGAACCTGGGCGGCGTGGTCTACGAGGACCCGTGGCTGGCCGGCGGTCACAACGGCCTGTCCAACTCCGAAGACCCGCTGAAGCCGGAGGATCCGTTCCCCCGTGTCCTGGCGCTGCGCCAGATGCTGAACAGCTTCGGCCTGAACGACACCCCCATCGTGATGGCGGGCGGCGTCTGGTGGCTGTCGGATTGGGAAGACTGGATCGACAACCCCGACCTCGGCCCGGTGGCCTTCCAGTTCGGCACGCGCCCGCTGCTGACCCAGGAAAGCCCGATCTCCAACGCCTGGAAGCACCGCCTGCTGACGCTGAAGGAAGGCGACGTCTTCCTGAACCGCTTCTCGCCGACGGGCTTCTACTCCTCCGCCGTCAAGAACCCGTTCCTGATGGACCTGATGGCCCGCTCGGAGCGTCAGGTGGCCTATCTGCCCAAGCCGGTGGGCGAGCATTCCGCCGAGCTGCCGCTGGGCCCGCGCGGCCGCCCGGTCTATGTGACCGAGACGGACAAGGCCCGCGCCGAGGGCTGGCTGTCCCAAGGCTTCACCAGCGGCCTGAAGACGCCGGACAGCACGGTCATCTTCGTCACGCCGGAGCAGGCGGAGCGCATCCACCGCGATCAGGTGGACTGCATGGGCTGCCTGTCGGCCTGCAACTTCTCCAACTGGGCGCAGAACGAGGAAGGCACGAACGGCAAGCGCGCCGATCCGCGGTCCTACTGCATCCAGAAGACCCTGCAGGCGGTCAGCCACACCGACGACTGCGAAAACCAGCTCATGTTCGCCGGTCACAACGCCTTCCGCTTCGCGTCGGACCCCTACTACAAGGACGGGTTCATCCCGACCGTGAAGCAGCTGGTCGAGCGGATCGCCACCGGCTACTGACGCCGGCGGCCCGCGGCTTTGCGGGGGGCGCTTGCCCCCTGACCTGAAATCGTTCTAAAGTGAGCGGGCTGCGGCAGATCGCCGCGGTCCGTTTCGCGTTTCGACTTTGTGACCTGAACCACGGCGAACAGACGACGATGACCGGCACCCGACCCTTCAAGCGCGCCCTCGATCGCCTGCAGACGGCAGGCTTCCGCCCGACGCGCCAGCGTCTGGGTCTGGCCCGCCTGCTGTTCGAAGGGGAACACCGCCACGTCACCGCCGAGCAGCTCCACACCGAGGCCATGGGGGCGGACCTTCGGGTGTCGCTGGCCACGGTCTACAACACGCTGAACCAGTTCACCGCCGCCGGCCTGCTGCGTGAGGTGGTGGTGGAGGCGGGCAAGTCCTACTTCGACACCAACACCAGCGACCATCACCACTTCTTCCTGGAAGGGACGGGCCGGCTGGAGGACATCCCCGGCGACGACGTGGTGGTGCAGCATCTGCCGCCGGCCCCGCCGGGCACGCGCATCGCCCGGGTGGACGTGATCGTCCGGCTGAGCGCGGAGCAGGGCAAGGACCGCTGAAGGACAGGCGGCCGATGGCCGTCTCCGGAAAAAATCCGTCTCCCGACCGGGCCTTCAGGGAATTTCCGGAACATTGACGCGTTTTGGGAGCAATGGCATAAGCCGTAGCCGAGGCTCGGCCGCCGGAGGCCCCACGCCCGCGCGCGGCCGGGCCGGACAGAACCCCGTCTGGAGAACGCCGCCATGTCGCTGAAGGGCACGAAGACCGAGCAGAACCTCAAGGCGGCCTTCGCGGGTGAGAGCCAAGCCAACCGCCGCTATCTCTATTTCGCCCAGAAGGCCGACGTAGAAGGCCACAACGAGGTCGCCGCCGTCTTCCGCTCCACCGCGGAGGGCGAAACCGGCCACGCCCACGGCCACCTGGAATTCCTGGAGGAGGCCGGCGACCCGATCACCGGCCTGCCCATCGGCGACACGGTGAGCAACCTGAAGGCCGCCATCGCCGGCGAGACCCACGAATACACCGACATGTACCCTGGCATGGCCCGCACCGCCCGCGAGGAAGGCTTCGAGGAGGTCGCGGACTGGTTCGAAACACTGGCCAAGGCCGAGCGGAGCCACGCCGGGCGGTTCCAGAGGATGCTGGACCAGCTGTCGTCATGACGGCACGCCGGACCGCGATCACCCGCGCCGACATTCTTCCCCTGGACCGCTATGCCCTCGAACGCGCCGCCCGCCGCAGCGCGCTGGTCGCCGTGAAGAAGAGGCGCCGCGTAGCGGTCGGTCCCTACGCCCTCGTCCATTTCGAGAATTACGAGACGATGTGGCAGCAGGTCCACGAGATGCTGTTCATCGAGCGGGGCGGCGAGGCACAGATCGACGGCGAGCTGCGCGCCTACAACGGGCTGATTCCCCAGGGGACGGAACTGGTCGCCACGCTGATGTTCGAGATCGCCGATCCGGCGCGCCGCGCCGCCGAACTTGGCCGGCTGGGCGGGGTGGAGCGGACGGTGACGCTGCGCTTTGCCGGCCACACGGTGACCGGCCGGCCGGAGGAGGACGTGGAGCGCACGAACGAGGTCGGCAAGGCGTCCGCCGTCCATTTCCTGCATTTCGACTTCACGCCGGAGCAGATCGCCGCCTTCCGCACCCCCGGGACGGAGGTGATCCTCGGTATCGGCCATCCCCGGTACGGCCACATGGCGGTGATGCCGGAGGCGGTGCGGGCGGAGCTTGCGGAAGATTTCAGGTAGAGGGCGCTGTGCTCCCTTACTCGAACGTCTCGTCCTTGTAGGCGCCCCAGAACTCCCCGCGGCTCATCCAGCCGCGATAGCCTTTCAGGTCCACCTCGCACCACTCGCCTTTGCATTTGCGCAGCCAGCCGATCACTCCAGGCTGGGCGCGGGCCACGACGGCGGCGTCGCCGCGCGGCTCCTTGCGGACGCTGCGGATGTCGCCGGTGATGACGATGCTGCGCTTGCCCGACAGCATGCTCTGATGCACCCAGCCCTCGCTGCCTTCCCAATCGCGGATGCGGCGCCAGGTGTCGAATTCCTGGGTGATCTCCACCGGCATTTCCTTGCGGGTGAACACCCATTCAATGGGGTAGCGCACGTTGGGGCCGGTGCGCGCGTTCACCTCGCCCGAGCGCAGCGACACGAAACGGGGGATCGGCAGACCCGAGGCGTGGGTCGGGTCCTTCTCGCGCCGTCCGCCTTCCGACGCGTCGGCGGTGGATGGCGTGACCGGCGCCAGGGCTGCGACGGCCAGCGCCAGAACGGCGAGAGCGCGGCGGATGGCAGACGTCGTCGGCAACGGCAACACCGGCAGCCCCGTGCTGTGGAGATCGGAAGGATTTGAGTCGGAGGCACTATAATTAGGGGTAGCCGCCAGGAGCAAGCGCAAGGCGCGGGCGGGCGTGCAACGTCGGTTCTTGTCACATGGCGGGGCGGCTCATCAGGCTGGCCGCCGCGCCGAATCGTCACTGCCATCTGGACAGCTTCCCAACCGCTTGATAGGACAAGCGTCGGCCCGGAATGGGGGAGGCACCGTCCAATGACCGAAAAGAAGAAGCCGCTCGTCGTCGTCACCCGCAAATTGCCCGACGTCATCGAGACGCGGATGATGGAGCTGTTCGACGCACGGCTGAATTCCGACGACGAACCCTTGACCCACGCGCAGCTCATCGACGTGGCGCAGACGGCCGACGTGCTGGTTCCCACCGTCACCGACCGGATCGACCGCGAGGTGATCGAGAAGGCCGGGCCGCAGCTCCGCCTCATCGCCTCCTTCGGGACGGGCGTGGACCACATCGACCTGAAGGCGGCGCGGGAGCGCGGCATCAGCGTCACCAACACGCCGGGCGTCCTGACCGAGGATACGGCGGACATGACCATGGCCCTGCTGCTGGCGGTCGGCCGCCGGCTGGCGGAGGGCGAGCGGCTGGTCCGCTCCGGCCAGTGGAAGGGTTGGGGGCCGACGACGATGCTCGGCCACCGCATCCAGGGCAAGCGGCTGGGCATCCTCGGCATGGGCCGCATCGGGCAGGCGCTGGCGCGCCGGGCGCGGGCCTTCGGCATGTCGATCCACTACCACAACCGCCGCCGCGTCTATCCCGACGTCGAGCAGGAGCTCGAGGCGACTTATTGGGACAGCCTGGACCAGATGCTGGCGCGCATGGACGTGGTGTCCATCAACTGCCCGCACACCCCGGCCACCTACCATCTGCTGTCGGAGCGCCGGCTGAAGCTGCTGCGCCCGCACTGCTTCATCGTCAACACCTCGCGCGGCGAGGTCATCGACGAGACGGCGCTGACCCGGATGCTGTCGAAGGGCGAGATCGCCGGCGCCGGCCTGGACGTGTTCGAGCATGAGCCGGCGGTGAACCCGAAGCTGCTGCGGCTCGACAACGTGGTCCTGCTGCCGCACATGGGCTCCGCCACCATCGAGGGCCGCATCGACATGGGCGAGAAGGTCATCATCAACATCAAGACCTTCGCGGACGGCCACGCCCCACCCGACCGCGTCCTGGAAACGCTGCTGTAAGGCTGAGTGCTGGCGAGGGCGTCTAGAGGACGCTCTCAACCCAGGAAGACCGGAGGCTACTCCGCGGCCAGACCGCCGCCCAGCTCGATCCGCACCTCGACCACGCCGGGCTCGTCCAGGTTCTCCTTGCGGATGAAGCCGAGCGCGCGGCACATGCCGAGCATGCTGGTGTTCTCGCGCAGGACCTCGCCGTAGACCTCCTTGATCCCGCGGGAGCGGGCGTAGTCCAGGATCTTGTTCATGAGCTGGTAGCCCAGCCCCTGGCCCTTCATGTCCGACCGCACCATCACGGCGTATTCGGCGCGCAGGTTGTCGGGGTCGGCGGTGATGCGCACCACGCCGTACATGATGGTGTCGCCGGTCTCCGGGTCCGGCCCGACGGCGACCAGACCCATCTCGCGGTCATAGTCCATCTGGGTCAGGCGGGCGGCGGCCTGGTGCGACAACCGCTTCAGCGGCGCGAAGAAGCGCAGCCGCAGATCCTCCTGCGTCTGGTTGGCCACCATGTGGTGCACCAGCGGCTCGTCCTCCGGCAGGATGGGGCGGACGACGAACTGGCGGCCGTCCTTGATGGTGATGCGGTCCTCCAGCCCCTTGGGATAGGGGCGGATGGCCAGACGCTTGGCGCCGGGCAGGGCCGGCACGCCGACCTTGATGCGGGCGTCCAGCGCCAGGACGCCCTCCGCGTCGGCGAGCAGCGGGTTGATGTCCAGCTCGGCGACCTCCGGGAAATCGACGATGAGCTGGGAGATCTTGTTCAGCGTCAGCGCCACCGCCTCCAGATCGACCGCGGCGCGCGAGCGGTAGCCCTGCAACTGGCGCCAGATGCGGGTGCGGCCCATCAGCTCCGTCGCCAGCTTCATGTTCAGCGGCGGCAATGCCAGCGCGTAGTCCTCCACCACCTCCACCCCGATGCCGCCCTCGCCGAACAGCAGGACGGGGCCGAACAGCTCGTTCTCCGTCATGCCGACGATCAGCTCGTAGGCGTCGGCGCGCACCGCCATCTCCTGGACGGTGAAGCCCTCGATGCGGGCGTCGGGCACGGCCTCGCGCACGCGGGCCAGCATGGCCTCGGCCTCGGCCTTGACCTCCGCCGGCTCGGTCAGGTGCAGCGCGACGCCGCCGACGTCCGACTTGTGGGTGATATCCGGCGACAGGATCTTCAGCGCCAGCGGCCCGCCGATCATCTCGGCGCAGTGGGCGGCCTCCTCCGGCGTGTCGGCGCGGCGGGTGTCCACCACCGGGACGCCGTAGGCGGCGAGCACGCGCTTGGCCTCATACTCGCTCAGCCAGTCGCGCTTCTCGGCGATGGCGCGGGAGATGATCTTGCGCACCGTGATGCCGTCGGGCTGGAAGTCCTCCGGCACCGATGGTGGCGTCTCCATCAGCAGCTCCTGGTTCCGGCGGTATTCCACCAGATGCAGGAAGGCGCGCACCGCGTGGCTGGGCGTGTCGTAGGTGGGGACGCGGTTGGCGGCGAACAGCTTGCGCGCCTCCGCCGCGGTGTTGTCGCCCAGCCAGCTCGTCAGCACCGGATGCTTGCGCGTCTTGTTGGCGATCATGGTGTCGACCACGGCCTGCGCGGCGGCCAGCCCGTCGGTCACCGCGGTCGGGCAGTTCAGCACCAGAACGGCGTCGTTGTTGGGGTCGGCCATCAGCGCGTTCAGCGCGTCGGCGTAGCGCTTGGGAGGGGCGTCGCCACCGATGCGCAGCGGGTTGCGGGCGCTGCCGGCGCCCAGCGCCTTCTCCAGCGCGTCCATCGTTTCCGGCGCGAACTGGGCCAGCCGCCCGCCGGACAGGATCAGGCTGTCGGTCGCCATCACGCCCATGCCGCCGCCGTTGGTCAGGATGGCCAGCCGGTCGCCGGTGATCGGCGACCCGGTGCCCAGCGTGCCCACCGCGTCGAACAGCTCGTCCAGGCCGCTGACGCGCAGGATGCCGGCGCGGCGGAAGGCGGCGTCATAGACGGCGTCGGAGACCGCCAGCGCTCCGGTGTGGGAGGTGGAAGCCTCCAGCGCCTCGTCGGTGCGGCCGGACTTGATGACGATCACCGGCTTCTGGCGGGCGGCGGAGCGCGCCGCCGACATGAACTTCCGCGCGTCGCTGATGCTCTCGATGTAGAGCAGGATGGCGCGCACGTTGGCGTCGCCGGCCAGATAGTCCAGCAGGTCGCCGAAATCGACGTCCGCCTTGTCGCCCATCGAGATCAGATGCGAGAAGCCGATCCCCCGCGCCGTCGCCCAGTCGGCGATCGAGGTCACCACCATGGAGGACTGCGCCACCAGGGCGACGTCGCCCTTCTTCGGGGTGACATGGCCGAAGCTGGCGTTGAGCCCGCGGCCCGGCACCATGATGCCCAGGCTGTTGGGACCCAGGACGCGCATCAGGTGGGGCTTCGCCGCCTCGCGCAGGGTCTGGGTCTGCTCCTTGGAAAAGCCGCTGGAGATGACGATGGCCGCCTTGGTTCCGCGCTTGCCCAGCGCGTCGACGGTGGCTGGCACCGTGGCGGCCGGGGTGCAGATCACCGCCAAGTCCGGCGTGACCGGGAGATCGTCCACCGACTTGTAGGTCAGCACCCCCTCGACCGCGCGCTCGCCGGTCACCGGCATGATCGGGCCGTCGAACCCGGCGTTGAACAGGTTGCGGGCCACCACGGCGCCGATGGTGTTCGGCTTTCGGGTCGCCCCGATCAGGGCGATGGAGGCGGGCTTGAACAGGCGGTCGAGGTTGCGAACGGTCATGGCCGGGTTCCGGGGGTTCGTCTCACACAGCAAGGCTCGAACAGCCGCCATTCCGGTAAAGATCGGACCGGGGCCGTCGACTTGCAATCAGCGGTAAAGAGGCAATCGCGGGACGGGAACGCGACCGATCGCCGCTCATGTTGCGGTGCAACATACACATTGGTCATACCTTTGTACAGGCGCCCTTTGTCGCGCCCCCCTCCGAAGCGGATATCCCCGCACCGGATATCCCCGCTGTGCATCGGGGCTTGAGCGGGCGGGCGCGATGCTCCACCCTGTTGACCCTCAACGGAAAAAACAGGGAGCGGGAGCCATGAAGGTCGGGATCGTCGGGGCCGGCGCGGTGGGCGCCACGGCGGGATTCGCCATGGTGATGAGCGGTGCGGCCAGCGAGGTCGTGCTGGTCGACATGAACGAGAAATTGGCTGCGGCCCAGGCGCAGGACATCGCCCACGCCGTGCCCTTCGCCCGCGCCGCCCAGGTGCGCCACGGCGGCTATGCGGCGCTGGCCGGGGCCGGCGTGGTGGTGCTGGCCGCGGGCGTGGCGCAGCGGCCCGGCGAGACGCGCCTGCAGCTGCTGGAGCGCAACGCGGCGGTCTTCGGCGCCATCATTCCGGCCGTCCTGGCGGCGGCGCCCGACGCCATCCTGCTGGTGGCGACCAACCCGCTGGACGTGATGACGCAGATCGCCACCCGCATCTCCGGCCTGCCGCCGTCGCGGGTGATCGGCTCCGGCACGATTCTCGACACCGCGCGGTTCCGCGCGCTGCTGGCCGACCGGCTGGGGGTGACGCCGAAGTCGGTGCACGCCCATGTGGTGGGCGAGCATGGCGATTCGGAAGTCCTGCTGTGGTCCGGCGCCACCGTGGCCTGCCTGCCGGTGGACCGTGGCGCCGAGCGGCTGAAGCGTCCCCTGACCGCCGAGGACCGCGCCGCCATCGACGAGGGCGTGCGCCGCGCCGCCTACCACATCATCGACGGCAAGGGCCACACCGCCTTCGGCATCGGCGGCGGCCTGTCGCGCATCGTGGCGGCCATCGCCGGGGACGAGCGGGCGGTGCTGACCTGCTCCATCCTCAACGACGAGGTTTTGGGCGTGCCGGACGTGGCGCTGTCGCTGCCGCGGGTGATCGGGGCGGGCGGCGTCCTGGAGACGGTGATGCCCGACCTGTCGGAGGAGGAGGCGGCGGCGCTGAAGCGCAGCGCGGAAATCCTAAAGGAGGCGGTGACCTCGGTGGAGAAGTCGCTGCCCTAATGAGGAAAGAGGAGCGGGGCTGGTCCGCGTTGCAGGACCGGCCCCGCGCTGCGGAGCCGGTCCTTGCAACCCGTCCAGTCGAGAGGCGCGTCAGACCACCGGGCCGAGCTGGCCCTTGGTGGCGGCGGCGGCGCGCTCCATGCCTTCCTGGATCTTCTTGGCGGCTTCCTGCTCGTCGCCCCAGCGCAGGATCTTCACCCACTTGTTCTTTTCCAGATCCTTGTAGTGCTGGAAGAAGTGGGCGATCTGCTCGGTGGTGATCTCCGGCAGGTCCTTGTAGGACTTCACGTTGCTGTAGAACGGGTGCAGCTTGTCGACCGGAACGGCCAGCAGCTTCTCGTCCTCGCCGCCCTCGTCCTCCATGAACAGCACGCCGATCGGGCGCGAGCGCAGCACGGCGCCCGGGATGACCGAATGGCGGCCGACCACGCAGACGTCCACCGGGTCGCCGTCACCCGACAGGGTGTGCGGGATGAAGCCGTAGTTGCAGGGGTAGTACATGGCGGTGTGCAGGAAGCGGTCGACGAACATCGCGCCCGACTCCTTGTCGATCTCGTACTTCACCGGCTCGCCGCGCAACGGGATCTCGATGACCACGTTCACGTCCCACGGGGCGTTCTTGCCGACCGGAACCTTGCTGAGATCCATGGAAAACCATCCTTCGACTGCAAAAGCGGGTTGCGCTTGGTTGTGGACGCGGGCCAAAGCTCCCGGCGCCGCGCGCGCGGAGTTTAGGCAGATGCGGGCATAAGTCAAAGCCACTTGCGCAGGTGCGGCAAAGGGACGAGCCTTCGCCATGCCCTGCATCCTCTTTGCGCTGCTCTGTCTCGCCTTTTTTCCCCTTGCGGCGCGGGCCGACCCCCCCGCGAAGGCTGTCCACGCCATCGCCATGCATGGCGACCCCGCCTATCCGCCGGATTTCGCGCATTTCGCCTACGTCGACCCCGACGCGCCGAAGGGCGGCACGCTGCGCCAGGCGGTGACCGGCGGCTTCGACACGCTGAACCCCCATGTGGTCAAGGGCGTGCCCGCCCTGGGGCTTGGTTTCGTCTTCGAAACGATGCTGGCCCGCTCGTGGGACGAGCCCTTCTCGCTCTACGGCCTGCTGGCCGAGAGCCTGGAGGTGCCGGAGGACCGGAGCACCGCCGTCTTCCACCTGAACCCCGCCGCGCGCTGGCACGACGGGACGCCGGTAACCGCCGCCGACGTGCTGTTCTCGCTGGAGGTCCAGCGCGCCCATGGCACGCCGAACCGCCGCCAGTTCTACGCCAAGGTGGCGAGCGCCGAGGCGCCGGACGAGCGCACCGTCCGCTTCGTCTTCGCCCCCGGCCCGGACGGGCGTTTCGACCGTGAGATGCCGCTGCTGATGGGGCTGATGCCGATCCACGCCAAGGCGTGGTGGGCGGGGCGGGACTTCGCCGCCACGACGCTCGACCCGCCGCTGGGCAGCGGCCCTTACCGGATCAAACAGGCGGAGGCCGGACGGCGCATCGTTTACGAGCGGGTGGCCGACCACTGGGGGCGGGACCTGCCGTCGCGGCGCGGGCTGTTCAACGCCGACACGCTGGATTTCACCTACTACCGCGACGACTCGGTGGCGCTGGAGGCCTTCCTGGCCGGGCAGGGCGACGTGCGGCGCGAATCCGATCCCGCCAAATGGGCCACCGGCTACGACGGTCCGGCGTTCCGCGACGGGCGGATCGTGCTGGAGGAATTGCCGCACCGCCGCCCGGAGTTCGCCCGCGGCCTGATCTTCAACACCCGCCGCCCGCCGTTCCAGGACATCCGGGTGCGGCGGGCGCTCGGTCTCGCCACCGATTTCGCCTGGATCGGCAAGACGCTGTTCCACGGCGCGCTGGTCCGCACGGCGAGCTATTACCCGAACTCCGAGCTGGCGGCAGAGGGGTTGCCGGGGCTGGAGGAATTGTCAGTGCTGGAGCCCTTCCGCGACCGCCTGCCGCCGGAGCTGTTCACCACGCCCTTCACCCTGCCGCGCACCGACGGCAGCGGCCCGGCGGGGGCGCGGGATAACCTGCGCGAGGCGCTGCGCCTGCTGGCCGAGGCCGGCTGGCGGGTGAGTGGTGGGCGGCTGATCGACGGGGCGGGGCGTCCCTTCGCCTTCGAAATCCTGCTGGGCAGCCCGGCGGACGAGCGGGTGGCGCTGGAATACGCCCGCTCGCTGGAGCGGCTGGGGATCGCCGCCACAGTGCGCACGGTGGACAACGCGCAGTATCAGGCGCGGCTGGATCATTTCGATTTCGACATGACCCTGCGCTGGTGGGTTTCCAGCCTCTCGCCGGGCAACGAGCAGCTTTATTATTACGGGTCCGAGGCGGCGGACCAGCCGGGCAGCCGCAACTATCCCGGCATCCGCGACCCGGTGGTGGACGCCGTCGCCGCCTCCATCGCCGAGGCGCGGACGCGCGCCGATCTCGTGGCCCGCGTCCGCGCGCTCGACCGGGTGCTGCTGTGGGGCCATTACATGGTGCCGCTGTTCCACAGCCCGGCCGACCGCATGGCCCGCTGGTCGCGGTTGAAGCACCCGGAGGCGACGCCCCTCTACGGCCCGCTGGTCGAATCCTGGTGGATCGAGGAGGGCGGCTGAGCCTCCGCATGTCCACCATGATTCTGCCCGCCATGGACCCGGTAGGCGTGCAGGATCACATCGACCACGGCGTCCAGGTCGGTGAAGCGGTCGGTGTTGACGATCAGGTCGTACTGCAGCGGATCGCCGTTGGAGATCTTGAAGAACTCCTTGAAATACTTGGCGCGGGCGGCGTTGACCCGCTGCACCTCGTGCAGCGCGTCGGCGACCTTGGCGGGATCGCCGCCGGCCAGCCGTGCGGCGCAGACCTCGTCCGATCCGACGATGCGGACGCGGAAGCGCGGTGCCCCGCGCAGCAGCAGATGCGCCCCGCGCCCAACGATCACCCCGCCGCGGAAGGCGATGCCGTTGACCACGCGGGTCAGCAGCCGCTGGTACTCGGTCAGCGGGTCGTGCAGCCCCATCAGGCTGGCGTAGAGGAACATTCCCGTCCGCCCCGGCAGCTTCTCGTCGAGCTGGCGCATCAGCGCGGGGTCGGAGGTGGCCGTCGCCACCACGGCGTCGAGGATTTCCTTGTCGAAGCAGGGCACCCCCAGCGACTTGGCGAGCTTCGCCGCGATCGCCTCGCCGCCGGTCCCATGCTCGCGGGCGATGGTGACGACGGGGGGCGCGGACTCCAGCGGGCCGGAGCGGGGCCGGTGCGGCTGGAACTGGTCGGTTCGGATGTAGGTCAGAAGCGCCTGGAATTCGTCGCGGGCCATGGCTTCCCTCCGCGAACGGTTGCGACGACTCCAGTGTCCGGCCGGGCGGCGGCGGGGTCAACGACGCCCAAGGGGGAGAGGCACGTCGCCGCACCCCTTCCGCGCGCCGCCGAAAAGGACCCTACAGCACCCGGACCGCGATCACCGTCAGCAGGATGACGATGATCCACAGGGCGACGCGCTCGCTGATCCGGCGTTCCACCCAGCGGTCGAGCATGTGCTTGATCGAATGGGGGTGCAGGCGCAGGCCGCCGTCGGCCAACTCGGCGGCGGCGCGTTCGGCCTGGTTCACCAGACGGGGCAGGCGGCGCACCGTCGACACCACGGCCTCCAGATCGTCGAGGATCTGGGCTTCCGGCCCGCGGTTCTCGCGCATCCAGTCCTCGATCAGCGGGCGCGCCAGCTCCCACATGTTGATGTCGGGGTTCAGGAAACGGCCCACCCCCTCCGCCGTCAGCATGCTCTTCTGGAGCAGGAGGAGCTGCGGCTGGGTCTCCATCTCGAACTGCTCGGTCACCGCGAAGAGCTGGGCGAGCAGCCGGCCGACGGAAATCTCGCTCAGCGGCTTGTTCTGCAACGGCTCGCCGATGGCGCGGCAGGCCTGGGTGAAGACCTCGATCGACTGGTGGCGGGGGACGTAACCCGCCTCGAAATGCACCACCGCGACGCGGCGGTAGTCGCCGGTCAGGAAGCCGATCAGCATGTCGGCGAGGTAGGTCCGCGTCGCCCGGTCCAGCCGGCCCATGATGCCGAAATCGACGGCGGTGATGTTGCCGTCCTGGGTGACGAACAGGTTGCCGGGATGCAGGTCGGCGTGGAAGAAGCCGTCGCGGAACACCTGGTTGAAGAAGCTGGCCGAGGCCTTCGCCAGGATCTCGTCGCGGTCGAAGCCGGCGGCGTCGAGCCTCTCCGACTCGTCCACCTTGAAGCCGCGGATGCGCTCCAGCGTCAGGACGCGGCGCGCCGTGCGGTCCCAGTCGATGGCCGGCACGTTGAAGGTGGGGTCGTCCTTGAAGTTGTCGCCCAGCTCCGACGCCGCCGCGGCTTCCATCCGCAGCTCCATCTCCAGGCGGGAGGTGCGGGCGAAGGTATCCACCACCTCGCGCGGGCGCAGCCGCTTCAGCTTGGGCATGACCAGGACGGCCAGCTCGGCCAGCCAGTAGAACAGGTCGATGTCCCGCTCGAAGGCGTTCTCGATGCCCGGCCGCAGAACCTTCACCGCGACCTCCCGCCCCTCGGCGGTGACGGCGAAATGCACCTGCGCGATGGAGGCGGCGGCGACCGGCACCTCGTCGAAGCTGCGGAACAGCGTCCCGATGGGGGCGCCCAGCTCCTCCTCGACGATGGCGCGGGCCTGGGCGCCGGGGAAGGGCGGCAGCTTGTCCTGAAGCTCGGCCAGATCCAGCGCCATCCGCTCGCCGACGAGGTCGGAGCGGGTGGACAGAAGCTGCCCCAGCTTGATGTAGGTCGGCCCCAGATCGGCCAGCGCGCGGGCCAGCCGCTGGCCGACGCGGCCCGGCTCCTTGGCGTTGCCGACCCAGCGCCAGAACAGCGCGAAGCCGGGGGCGGTCTGCGGCAGCGTTTCCGGCAGCGCGTTGTAGCGCGCCAGCGTGCGGCCGATCACGAAGAGGCGGCCGATGTTTCGGGCGGTCCGGAACAGCATCCGGTCAGATCCGCCAGCCGGAATGGATGGCGGCGATGCCGCCCGTCAGGTTGCGCACGCGCACCGCGCCGAAGCCCGCGGCCTCGATGCGCTTGACCATGGCCTGCTGCTCGGGGAAGCGGCGGATGCTCTCCGCCAGATAGCGGTAGCTGTCCTCGTCCCCGGCCACCATGCGGCCGAGCCGCGGCAGGACCTGGAAGGAATAGACGTCGTAGATCTCGCGCAGGACCGGAAGGACCACGTGGCTGAACTCCAGGCAGAAGAACTTTCCGCCGGGCTTCAACACGCGGCGCGCTTCGGAAAGCGCGGCGTCGATGCGCGTGACGTTGCGCAGGCCGAACGCAATGGTGTAGGCGTCCACCGAACGGGAGGCGATGGGCAGCCTTTCGGCGTCGCCGACCGTCCAGTTCACGCCGGTCAGCAGGTTGCGGTCGTAGGAGCGGTCGCGCCCGACGCGGACCATCGACTCGGTGATGTCGCAGACCACGGCCCGCCCGCCGCCGCGCTCCAGGAAGCGGAAGGCGATGTCGCCGGTGCCGCCCGCCACGTCCAGCAGCGTCATGTCGGCGCGCGGCGCCACCATCTCCATCAGCGTGTCCTTCCACAGCCGGTGGATGCCGCCCGACATCAGGTCGTTCATCAGGTCGTAGCGCCCGGCCACGCTGTCGAAGACGGCGCGGACGAGGCCGGACTTGGCGTCGGGATCGACGGGGCGGTAGCCGAACCAGTTCCCTTCGGCCCCGGCGGACACGCCGGTGGCCTGGGCCGGAGCTGCGGGCGGGGACGGGGCGGAGGGGGTGCGCGGATCGGTCATGGCGCGCAACATAGCGCGCGACCTGGGCTTGCGCCAGCCGGGGCGTTGCCGTGACGCACCCCCGGCGCGCGGTTTTTGCGGGCTTGACCCCGCGCCCCGCCTTCGCCACCGTGCCCCCCGGGCGGAACAGGGGGGACCATGGCCACGCTGCAGGAAGCCCTGCTGATCGCCTTCGACCTCCAGCGGGAGGGACGCTTCGCCGAGGCCGACTCGGTCTACGGGCAGATCCTCGACGCCGTTCCCGGCCACCCGCCGGCCCTGCATCTGCGCGGCCTTCTCCTCGCCCAATGCGGGCGGCTGGAGGAGGGTTGCGCGCTGGTCGGGCAGGCCATCGCCGGGGATGGAGGCCAGCCCGACCTGCACGCCAACCACGCCAGCCTGCTGGAAGCGCTGGGCCGCTTCGGCGCGGCGGCGGAGGCGCTGGCCCGCGCCGCCGCCCTCGATCCGGAGCGTGTGGCGCTTCTCAACAATTTCGCGGTGCGCCGGCTGGCCGCCGACGATCCGGCCGCGGCGGAACAGGCCTTGCGCGTGGCGGTGGACCTTCGGCCGGGGCTGGCCGATCCGCGCATCAACCGCGCCCAGGCGTTGGATGCGCTGGGACGGACGGACGAGGCGCTGGCCCAGAGGCGGATCGCCGCGCTGCTGGCGCCGGACGACGCCGGCTTGCTGGGGGCGCTGGCCCTGCGGCCCGATGCGGGCGAAGGGGATCTGCGCCGCGCCCTGCGGCTCGACCCGGAGCGGGCGGCGCTGTGGAACCGGTTGGGCGCGTGGCGGAAGGACCGCGGCGCGCTGTCCTCCGCCCGCAGCGCCTATGAGCGCGGTCTAGCGCTGGCCCCCGCCGACGCCGCGCTGTGGAACAACCGGGCCAACGTGCGGAAGGGGCAGGGCGATCCGGGCGGCGCGCGGGACGCTCTGCGGCGGGCGGCGGCGCTCCAGCCGGAGTCGGCGGCCATCCGCAACAATCTCGCCGATGCCCACGCGCTCTGCGGCGACCCGGCGGCGGCGCTGGCCGAGGCGGAGGCGGCGCTCGCCCGCGACCCCGCCCTGGCCGACGCGCGGCTGGTGCGGGCCGCGGCGCTGCTGGCGCTCGGGCGCTTCGCCGAGGGCTGGAATGCCTGGGAGGACCGCTGGTCCGCCGAACCCTGGTGCCGCACCGCCGGGCGCTTCCCGCAGCCGCTGTGGACGGGCCAGCCGCTCCGCGACGGACGGCTGCTCGTCTGGGGGGAGCAGGGGATCGGCGACGAGCTGATGTTCGCCACGCTGCTCCCGTTGTTGGCGCAATCGTCAACAGATAAGACGCAATCATCAACAGGCGCTTTGGCGAGCTGCCTGTTGGAATGCGACGCCCGGCTGGTGCCGCTGTTCGCCCGCGCTCTGCCGGGGGTGGAGGTGGTGCCGCGCGGCCCGCGGCCGGACCCGCGCTTGTCCGCCCCAGACATCGCCGCGCAGATCCCCTCGGGCAGCCTGCCGCGTCTGCTGCTGCGCGGCGAGGAGGATTTCCGCCGGCTTCGCCCGATCCTGTCCGCCGATCCGGCGCGGACACCGGCGGTTCGGCGGGGTGGTGGGCGGCCCCTGGTCGGCATCGCCTGGCACACCACCAACCCGAAATGGGGACGCCTGCGCAACGTGCCGCCGGCCGATCTGGTGCGCGCTCTGCACGCCGCGGGTGCCGACATGGTGGTGCTGCAGTACGGCGACTGCGCGGAGGAAGTGGCCGCGTTGGCGGCGGAGGGCATCGCCCTCACGCTGCCGCCCGGGCTGGACCGCAAGGACGACTTGGACGGGCTGGCCGCGCAGATCGCCGCCACCGATCTCGTCGTCACCATCGACAACGCCACCGCCCATCTGGCCGGCGCGCTGGGGCATCCGGTCTGGGTGCTGCTGTCCCATGCGGCGGACTGGCGCTGGCTGGTCGGCCGGGACGACTCACCCTGGTACCCCTCGGCCCGCCTGTTCCGTCAGCCGGCGGCGGGGGACTGGCGGACGCCGCTGGAGGCCGTGACCGACCGGCTGCGAGCGCTTTTCCGGTAGCTCTGCTACCCTTCGCGTCCTCCCACCCCTTCACTTCCTCCCACGGCCCGGCACGGAAACATGGCGACAATCGCGGAAGCCCTGGCCATCGCCTTCGACCACCACGAGTCCGGCCGTCTGGCCGAGGCCGAAATCCTCTACGGCCGCATCCTCGACGCCGATCCCCATCAGGCGAACGCTCTGCATCTGCTGGGCATGCTCTACGGCCAGACGGACCGGCCGAAACTGGCCGCGGCGCTGTTCGTCGGGGCGATCGGGCTGGTTCCCGACAATCCGGGCCTGCGCTACGACCTTGCCCGCGTCCGGCTGATCCTGGAGGACGGGGAGGGGGCGGTAACCGCCCTGCGGCGGACGCTGGCGCTCCAGCCCGACCACGCGGCAGCGCTGTTCCAGCTCGCCCTGGCCTGCCGCGGCGTCGGGCGGCACGACGAGTCGCTGCTGGTGCTGGAACGGCTCCTGGCGCTCCAGCCCGACAGCCTGGAGGCTCGCTACCTCGCCGACCGGGCGGTGGAGCGGGAAGGGCGGGAGCTTCTTGATGGAGGGGAAGTCGGGCAGGCGGTGGCGCGGCTCACCCGCCCGGTGGCGGAGGCGGTGGGAGTGCCGCTCCTCTCCGCCCACGCCGCCGCGCTTTACCGCGATGGCCGGGTGGAGGAGGCCGCCCGGCTGTTCCGCGGGCTGCTGGCCGCTCGTCCGGCGGAGGCCCTGGCGCTGTGGAACCTGTCGCTGTGCCGGCTCGACGGGCTCGACGCGGCGGCGGCCGAGCGGCTGGCCCGCCGGGCGCGCGCCCTGGCCCCGCAGGAGGCGGAGGGCCACGCCAAGCTCGGGCTGGCGCTGGCCGCCCAGGGGCGGCGGGAGGAGGCGATGACCGCCGGGCGCGCGGCGCTGGTCTGCGATCCGGCGCACGCTCCGTCCCTGTCCAACCTCGGCGCGCTGACCATCCAGATCGGGGAGGATGCGCAGGCCCTGCGGCTGGCCGAGCGGGCGTTGCGGCTGGCCCCGGAACTGGGCGAGGCCCAGGTCGTCCGTGGCGATGCACTCGTCCATCTCGGCCGCCCGCGGGACGCGGAGGAGGCCTTCCGCGGCGCCCTGCGGGTGGCGCCGCAACTGACCGTCGCCCATTGGAATCTGGCCCATCTGCTGCTGCGGCTGGGCGATTACGCCGCCGGCTGGGCGGAGTACGAGTGGCGCTGGCGGAGCCAGGCCCTGGCCGGGCAGCGCCGCCCCTTCCGTCAGCCGCTCTGGGACGGCACCGATCTGGCGGGGCGGACCATCCTGGTCCATGCGGAGCAAGGGCTGGGCGACACCATCCAGTTCATCCGCTTCCTGGATCATGTGCTGCAGGCCGCCCCGGCGCATGTCCATCTGGAGGCGCACGGCCCTCTCCTGCCGCTGCTGGAGCGCAACACCGATCCGGCGCGGGTGACGGTGATCCCGCGGGCTCCCGACTTTCCGGGCGTAAGCGGCTTGCCCGACACCGACGTCCAGATTCCGCTGATGAGCCTCGCCGGCCTGTTCTGCCCGAGCCTGGAGGCGATCCCCGCCCGCGTGCCCTATCTGCGTCCCGATCCGCGGCGCGTCGCCGCCTGGAGCGAGCGGCTGGTGGAGGGGCCGGGGCCT